>CAYUEV010000044.1:0-11957 GCA_964443825.1 uncultured Eubacteriales bacterium | reverse complement strand
ACCTCTTAGCAGCAATTGGATTTTAGCTAATTTGAATACAACGCCAGTATAGCATATACAGCGCAAGATTACCACAAAAAAAGATACCAAATTACTTCATGATAAAAGTACCGGCGCTATTTGGATACTTGCAAGGCGCTTAGATTGCGAAAATGTTGCGATTGTCGTTACTCAATCTGAATCGTATAATTGTATTTTCAGATTTTTCTCATTGTGCTATTTATAGTCGAGATGTTTCTTTCCCTGATGAATTATAAAAACGCTATTATTTTACTGCAATATAATCGGAAATTTATTTTTTCTTGCGCAGGCAGCGTGGAGATTATATTTTTCTTTGATAAATACAACTATCAATATTGATTTTTCAAACCGGTATATTTTACAGCAAAGCGTAAGTCTGAGAAATCTTTCTTTTGCATGTTCATGTCACAATTATATCTTGTCGGTTATCTTCTATTGACTTTTCCGACCGTTGTTATATACTACTAAAAGAATATTGTATCCGGAGGTGATAAAATGGATTTTAATTTCGACTGGAACTGTGTATCAGCATGAGCCCCGTACATTACTATCAGCGACTATGCTTTAGGTTTTAATACTCCGTCGATTTCACTCCCGGGGCAACCCGGATGAGGTAATTGTGGGATTTGACGCAAAAAACATGGTGATTGGCGTTAAGAAATACGATGGCAAGAAAAATGCAAAATCGTATAAATTTTACAGCAGAGTGAAAAACGGCCGGGTTAGGATAGGATGTAAAGATTTTGTCAAGTATCTGTCAAATCTTACCGGCATGACGTTTAAGCCTGCAAAGCGCTATGTTGCCCAATATGATTCCGAAGCCCAAATATTGTACATCTCTTTGACCAAAAAATACCTGATAGCGCTGAGAACAGTGACGCCGGTTTCGGTTCAAAATAACGTCATGAATGACGATGAGTCATATTTTTAATCAAAAGTTGAGGAGGCGGCGCTTTTGCTTGCAAATTAATAGGGAAAAGAAAAAGTATTTCGTGAGTTGCCGGCACAACACGCGAAACGCTTTTCCCAGACGGATATGCTATAATAACCGTCGTGCGAATCTTAAAAATAAACCGCGACACTTTCAAAATTGCGACGCGTTATGAGTCGCCATAAAGGGGATAAAATATGAGATACAATATTTCTTTAAACAAATGGGATTTTAAAATCGGCAAACTGAATTATTCGGCGAAAGTCGCCGTGCCTCACACGTGGAACGTTGACGACAGCGTTATGGAGTACAGAGGAGAGGCGGAATATGAAACGTCCGTATTCATTGACGAAGCGCTGAAAAACAAAAGGGTTTTTCTTTCATGTAACGCTGTTTACCACACCGCGAAAGTTTATATAAACGGCGCGTCTGCGGGCGAACACAACCGTTCAGGTTACACTCCGTTTAAATTCGACATAACGAATCTGATAAAATTCGGCGAAAACAACCGCATAAGGATTGTTGTTGACAACACGCATATTGACGAAATGCTTCCGCACAACGGCGATTTCGATTGGGCGGACGACGGCGGAATCATCAGAAAAGCCGAACTTCAATTTGTTGAAGGAGGCGCCATAGAATATATCCGCATTGAAGAAAATATAAAATCCGTAAACGACGGTTTTTGCCGCGGCAGTCTTTTAATTAAAACCGCGTTTCTTGACGGCAAGTCACACAGCGGCGACGTCAGCATAATCGACTGTTCGGACAACAAGACGGCGGTGAAAAAGCATTTTGACGCTATTGAAAACGAAATCACCGTTGATTTTGAGAATCTGAAGCTCTGGAGCGCTTGCTCCCCTGCTCTTTACAGAATTTCACTTGAAACCAAAAACGATCGTCATGAAATTCGCACAGGGCTGAGAACTATTGAGGTAAAAGGCGAAAAAATATTATTAAACGGCGAGGAAATATATCTTAAAGGATGCGAGTGGATGCCGGGTTCTCATCCGGATTACGGCATGGCGGAGCCGCTTGAGCACAGCATAAAGCGCCTTAGACAGTTAAAAAACGCGGGTTGCGTATTCACCCGCTTCCACTGGCAGCAGGACGACGGCATTTTGGACTGGTGCGATGAAAACGGACTCCTTGTTCAGGAGGAAATCCCCTATTGGGGCTACCCGAAGCGGGCTACGCCTCTACAGCTTGATATAGCCAAACAACAGGCGGACGAAATGGTCTATTACCATTCCAATCATCCTTCCATCGTCTGCTGGGGTATCGGCAATGAACTCGGAGGGGAGACCGAGTCAACGATAGAATATGTAAAAAATATGGTTGACTATTTCAAATCACTTGACGGCAGACGACTTGTAAACTATGTTTCCAACACGCTGAGTAGAGTTGAAAACGCCGAAAAGGACGACGCGACTCTTCATGGCGATATAGCAATGTGGAACGATTATCTCGGGCTGTGGGAACCCAGCGACGATATTGAAAATCATATGATACGCACCTGCAAAAAGGCAAAGGGTATGCCCCTTATTGTTTCGGAATTCGGGCTTTGTGAGCCGCATTTCAAAGGCGGCGACGAGGAGCGCTCAAGGATCTTGAAAGAACGTCTTCGTATGTATTCGAAAATTGAAAACATCTGCGGATATATATGGTTTTCGCTGAACGATTACCGCACCCACTGCGGCGAAGAAGGCGAGGGCAAACTGCGTAGGCGCGTTCATGGTTCAACCGATCTTTACGGCAATGAAAAGCCGTCTTACAGACTGCTGCAAAGCCTGTAAGGCATTATGGCTTTACATAACCGCGCCAGATATTTTTAGACAGGTTTTAATTGAGGCGACGCCCGAACATCGACAATTTGGCAAGGGCGCGGTTCAACCGACTTGCCTCTCCCGTGCGATGGGATGCGATACGCGTATGATTTTTCCCCATCGTTACCCCTCCCCCCCCCCGCCGCCGTAAATATATATGACATATAAATTTAATTTAGCGGCAAAGTAATTTTTGTATGCCGCGCTAAAAGTAAAAAACGCATGTGTCAAAAAAATCCCTTCGCCGGATATTGCCGGGGAGGGGATTATTGGCAATTATTTACAAGTTTAAGAGATTTTCGTTGAGATAAAATTTTATCGTCAGACCGTTCCACTCTTCGCTATTAAAACGACGCAACAAGCGGGAACGAAAACGCTCCCGCTAAATTCTTTTTTAGAATCAGAATAGAAATAAGCTATATTTCGCCCGACTCTTCGGCTTTTCTTAAAAGTTCCTCAATTGGAACGGCTTCGCCCTCGGGAGTTTCGTCGTCCTTTTCATCTTGAACGCCCTCTAAATCGTCGCCTAAAAGCGCTCTCATCGAAAGGCTTACATGCTTTTTCTCAAAATCGATTCCGGTAATCATAACGTCAACAACGTCGCCTATATTAAGCTCGTCTTGGGGTTTCTCGACTCTGTGGTTGGCGATCTGGGAAATATGGATAAGTCCTTGAATGTGGGGGATAATCTGAGCGAACGCGCCGAAAGTCGTAAGGGACACGATTTGAACTTTTATTACGCTGCCGACGGGATAATCCCTTCTGAGAACTTCCCACGGGCTGTCTTCTACTTTCTTATAAGTAAGAGAGATTTTTTTGTTTTCTACGTCAAGATTCTTTATCGTGACCTCGATTTCATCGCCTAAAGAAACGACGTCGGAAGGGTGTTTAATTCTATCCCATGAAAGTTCCGACTTGTGACAAAGCCCCTGCACTCCGGGGACTAATTCTACAAACGCGCCGAAATCGGTAACGGACACGACTTTGCCGGTAAACTTCTCGCCCACTTGAGCGTTCTGCCAGAACTCTTCTCTTGATTTCTTTCGATCCTCGCGTAAAACGGAGCTAATAGAGCCGACTATTCTCTTTCTTCTGCCGTCTACGTCGATTACTCTAAACCTTACGCTCTGACCTAAGAGGTCTTCTAATTTGTCGCTTCTTGAGAGAGTCGCCTGAGAAGCGGGGATAAATACTCTTATTCCGCCCCAGATTATCACCACGCCGCCTTTTACTATTTCGGCCACGTTGCCGGTGAGGATTTTGTTGGTATCCTTAGCGCCGGCGATAGCGTCCCAGTTAGCCTGAGCGTCGTAACGCTTTTTGGAGAGAGTGATAAACCCGTCGGCATCGTTTGTTTTCATGATGATTAGGTTAAGCTGATCGCCCACTTTGACTTCATTCGCGGGGTCTACCGTGGGATCGGCGCTGAATTCTTCAAACGGTATAATTCCTGTCTGCTTTCTGCCTATATCAACCTGAATTTCAGTTGGAGTGACGCGGAGAACCGTGCCGACTACCTTCTGATCGGAATTAAGACTTTTTAATGATTCTTCGAGCGCCTGCTCGAATGAAAGTTCGCCATCTTGAGTTGAGCCCTCGGCGACCTCGGACTTTTCTTCTGTAACCGGCTCTGTTGCCTCGGTCTCTTCGGGCTCGTTGTTAATTGTTTCGGACATTTGTTTAATAACCTCCTTTATTATAGAGACAGGAGTAGAAGCTCCCGCCGTAACGCCGACTGAACGGCAACCCGCAAAATCTATATCGGGCAGTTCACGGGCGGATTCTATAAGATAGGTTTTCGCGTTCTTTTCACACACGTCTCTCAATTTCTGCGTGTTTGAGCTAATCTTCCCGCCTATGACGATCATTATATCACATTGCCGCGACAAATTGCAAGCGTCTTTCTGCCTTTTTGACGTTGCATCACATATTGTATCAAATATTTTTACGTTTGTACAGTACTTTTTTATATATTCTGAACATTTTTTATATTCTTCCGCGCTGTTAGTGGTTTGGGATACAAAAATGACCTCAGAGCTTATAATATTCGGATTATTTTCAACTATTTTTTTAAGTTCTTCACAATTCGCGAACACAAAGGACCCGCCCTTACAATAGCTCCTTATCGCCTTAACCTCGGGGTGCTCCTCGTTTCCGGCGATAAGAGTAATATTGTTTTGATCGCTGCGTTTACCTACTATATTTTGTATTTTTTTAACGAATGGGCAAGTGCAGTCGACAAAGCTGATATTTCGCCTCTTAAGCTCCGTAATAACGTCTTTGGTAACGCCGTGCGCTCTTATCACAAGAGGGGAACCTTTTGGTATCTCGTCTATGGAATCGACTGCTACCGCTCCCCTGTCGGTTATGCTTTTTATATACGCGGGATTGTGTATTAAAGGACCTAGAGTCGCGACCTTTTCGCCGCTTGACAAAAGCTCTTCCATTGTGTTTACGGCGCGGTTCACGCCGAAGCAAAACCCCGCGGAGTCGGAAAGGATTATTTTCATAATTTTATTTTAACAGCTTACTGTTTTTTGTCCCTTTCCCTTATAATGTATCTTGTCGGAGCGCCCTCAAGACCGAAAACTTCTCTTATTCTATTATCGATGTACCTTTGATAACTGTAGTGGAAGAGTTTTTTGTCGTTCACAAAGCATACAAAAGTCGGGGGGCGCGTCGAAGGCTCGGTCATGTAGTAGATTTTTAAGCGTTTGCCTTTATCGGCGGGCGGCTCTACTCTTATTAAGGCGTCGGCGAGGACTTCGTTTAATCTTCCCGTGCTTATCCTCATGCTGTTTTGCGTGTCTACAAACTTTATAAGGTTAAAAAGCCTCGGTATTCTAAGACCTGTTTTCGCTGAAATAAAAATTATAGGAGCGTAAGACATAAAACCAAAATCGGACATAAGCTCTTTTCGATAAGCGTCCATGGTTTTGCCGTCTTTCGGGGTAATATCCCATTTATTGACGGCGATAATAAGCCCTTTGCCCTCTTCATACGCTATGCCCGCGACCTTGGAATCCTGCTCTGTAAAACCCTCCGCGCCGTCTATCATAATGACGCACACGTCAGACCTCTGAACGGCTGATACGGTTCTTAACACGCTGTATTTTTCAATGGGGTTGTCGACTTTTGATTTTCTCCTAAGACCCGCCGTGTCGATAAAGAGGAATTTCCCGTATTCGTTATCTATTTCGGTATCGGTACTGTCTCTCGTAACGCCGGCTATATCGGAAACAATCATCCTCTCTTCGCCTAAAATACAGTTGATTAGAGAGGACTTCCCTACGTTTGGCTTCCCTATGACGGCCACTTTAATTCTGTCGCTCTCGTCCTCTTCATCTTTAAAATCGCCTAAAAGCTCTAAGACTTTATCCAATAGATCGCCGGTTCCGTGACCGTGAACCGCCGACACGGGCAGCGGATCGCCCAAACCTAAATTGTAAAATTCATAAATATCCAAAGGGTCGGGACCTAAGGAATCGCACTTATTGACGCATAAAACAACGGGTTTTCCGCTTTTTAAGAGGATTGACGCGACTTCTAAATCGGTGGATACAACGCCCGTCTTAACGTCGCAGACAAAAATAATGACGTCGGCCGCGTCTATCGCGGTCTCGGCCTGCTCTCTTACGCGGATTGTCATTTCGTCGGAAGAATAAGGCTCAATGCCGCCGGTATCCACAAGGAGAAACGTTTTCTCAAGCCAGGTACAGTCGCTCATAATTCTATCTCTCGTAACTCCGGGAGAATCGTCGACTATGGCTATCCTTTTTCCGCAAAGTTTATTAAAGAGCGTGGACTTTCCGACGTTCGCCCGCCCGACTATAGCGACTATAGGCTTCGACAATTTAATAAACTCCTTCCGTTTAATCTAACCCGTAATTTTATTTAAGAGATCTCTCCCGTCTTTCGTGTAGTCGATTTTAACTTTTAATGTTTTAGATAGATCGTCAAGCGAAACATCGTCGAGAAATACTTTTTCCTCTTCGCTTTTTAACATGGCGAACGGTATTAACGCTATATCGTAATAAGAAAGATCCTTAGTCTGTTTAATAATATCCCCCGCCGTTATAAGCCCCGCCACGGTAACTGTCCTACCAAAGAAATCGTTTATGATTTCTTTAACGTCAATATGAAGATTTGGAAACTTTTCCACAGCTTTTTTTGAAAGTTCCGTCATTAGCGGGTAAGCGGCTTCTCCCGTAATTAAGGCGACCTTTCGACTCTTGGCTTGCGCTTTTTCATTTAGAGCGTTTAAAAATTCGCTTTTTGTAAGACTCCACATGCCGACGCCATTATCAAGTTGATTAAAGTCGCCGTAAAAGTCGGCGCCGGGGATAGTTTTTGACGCTTTAATGTAGAACTCGTCGGCAGGATAGCAGAAATTTCTCGAAATTTCGTTATAATGTTCTTTATTGAAATTTTCTATAATTTCTATAACCTCCGCCGCGCTCTCTCTAGTGTATGGGGCGATATAAGGCAAATTATCTCTATATTTGGTAAGCCCCACGGGTACAGCCGCGACGCTTATAACTCTGTCTTTAAATTTGTATAATTCTTTTAAAGAATAAATAAGCTCGTTTCCGTCGTTTATATTGGGACACAAAACGAGTTGGGCGTTTATGTCCACGCCGCACGACGCCAGTTTTTCTATATATGACAAAACTTCCCCCGCCCTCTTATTTCGCATCATGGAAACTCTGAGTTCAGGGTTCATAGTGTGAACCGAGATATTGACGGGCGAAATTTTCATTTTAACTATCCTGTCAATGTCGCGTTCCGTCATATTGGTAAGGGTCACATAATTTCCGAAAAGAAACGAAAGCCTTGAATCGTCGTCTTTAAAATAAAGGCTTTCGCGCATACCGGGCGGCGTCTGGTCCACAAAGCAAAAAACGCACTTGTTATTGCAGGAACGCTGTTTGTCCATAAGATACGTGTCAAAATGAAGACCTAGATCATCCGGGTCGCCTGAAGTTTTAAGACGATATAGCGTTTTTTCGCCCAAAGAATCAGAAATTTCGACATTTAATCTCTTTGCGCTCGCGTAAAAACGGTAATCAAGGACGTCGTTTATCGGAAAACCGTTAATAGATAATAAAAAACTGCCCGCGGCGATACCCACTTTACCGCAGGCGGAATCATTATCGACGAAACTTATCTTAACGGACACAAAAACTTACCGAAAAATAAAATCAGTCTTCTACTTCAATTACTTTTCTGCCTTTGTAGTATCCGCAGTTTTTGCAAAGTTTGTGGGTTTCTTTATACTCTCCGCAACGGGGACATTTTTGAAGAGAGGGGGCGTCCACGAACCATACGCTTTTGCGCCTTTTATCTCTTCTCGCGCGGGAGACTCTTCTTGCGGGAACAGCCATATATTTTACCTCCGATTAGATGATTTTAAAAACTTAAATTACTTATGACACGTCAAGTTCGCTTAAAACGGAAAGCCTCGGATCTACTGGTCTTTTACACGTACACCCGCCTTCGTTAAGGTTCTTACCGCACAAAGGGCAAAGACCTTTGCAATCGTCTTTACATAAAAACCTTGACGGAAGAGAAAGATAAATATCTTCCAATACTAAATCCGGAACGTTAAGCGTAAGATCGGGAACTAAAATGTACTCGTCGCAGTCCTCATCGTTTAAGCGCTCCACAAGAAAATGCTTAACGGGAACGGAGAGTTCTTTAGTCGTGACGCTCGCGCACCTGTCGCAGGGCTTCGTAATTGAGGTTTTCGCTAAAGCGTCGATAGAAACAAGCCCCGCCGCGCTTTTAATTTCACCCGTAACCTTAACGGCGGATGAAAAAAGATTGTCCAAAGGACGAAACTCGCAATCGATATTTAAGCTTTCGCCGTCGCCCTCAAAAAACGGGCGCAACTCTATTTTCAACATATCAACTTTTTAATACTAGCACAAGTCTTAAGCGTTGTCAAGCGTTATTTTAACGTTTACTCTATTTCGCAAAAAGATTTTACTCTTTCGGGGATATTTTCGACTTCAGTCGACACGGTAAACGTAAATTTTGTATCGGCTTCTTTAGAGAGATCGTTTACTTTAGCGAGGAAATCGGCGAGTTCCTCATAATCTCTCGAACCTATCCTTAAAGTCGCGTCGACTAAAACGTCGGTTATGTCGTGATCTCCGGCGCAAAGACCCACGAGAAGACCATAGAAAGCGTCAAATCCGCTTATGCCGTATGTGTCGGTGGAAACAAGGCGAACGCTCGGTTTTATTTCGTATCTCAAGTTTTCTTTTCTCTCAACGCAAATAACGTGACCTTCCGAAGTTCTGTACGCTTCGTTAATACGGTCGATAAGTCTTTTCGTTTTGCCGCTGCCTTTTGGGCCGGTCAGAAGAGTTATCATCGGTACCAAATCCTTTCGTTTTTAAGACGTGATATATAAAAAGCAAAATTCTTTTTTAAGCGGGCTTTACGATCGTTTGCGGCGTTTACTCTTTTCCGAGCAATTTAAACATATTACGTTTATATTTTTCAACCCCGGGCTGGTCGAACGGATTCACTTTAAGCATATAGCCTGAAATCGCGCAGGATTTTTCTAAAAAGTAAATAAGATACCCTAAGTTAAATTCATCCTGTTTATCGACTTCTAAAACGATATTGGGGACGGAACCGTCCACATGGGCGGCGCAAGTCCCCTCAAACGCCTTCTCGTTTACATAAGACATGGTTCTTCCGGCTATGTAGTTAAGACCGTCGCCGTTATCTTCGTCAAAGCCTATCGTGAGGTCGGTTTTAGGCTCTTTAAATAAGACGACCGTTTCAAAAATCTGTCTCATACCGTCTTGAACATACTGCCCTAAAGAGTGAAGATCCGTCGAGTAAATGGCGGAAGAGGGGTAAACGCCTTTTCCGTCTTTCCCTTCGCTTTCGCCGAAAAGCTGTTTGAACCACTCGTTCATCATCTGAAAATCAGGCTCGTATGAAACCATAATCTCGACGGTCTTGCCGCGCCGCAAAAGAATATTTCTGTAAGCGGCGTATAACGCGCAGTCGTTAGAGAGAACGTCGCTGTTTGAAAGATCGTTCATAGCCTCTAAGGCTCCGGCTAAAAGAGCGTCGATATCGACTCCCGCGACGGCTATCGGCAAAAGCCCCACGGGCGTTAAAACGGAGTACCTGCCGCCTATATCGTCGGGAACGGTAAAAGTCTTATATCCCTCTTTAAGAGCCATGTCTTTTAAAGCGCCTTTTGACTTATCGGTCGTCGCGTAAATCCTCTTAGCCGCGCCTTCTTTTCCGTACTTCTCCTCTAAAAGAGATTTAAAAAACCTAAAAGCTACGGCGGGTTCGGTAGTAGATCCTGATTTTGAAACGACGTTTACGGAAAAATCGCGGTCTTTACAGTAATCGAAGACCCTGGAAAGCTCCGATGGGGAAAGCGAATTTCCTAAAAAGAAAATCTTAGGGGAATCTTTAGAAAAAAGATTGTGATCTTTTGACTTTAAAAATTCTATAACGGCTCTCGCGCCTAAATAAGACCCGCCAATGCCTATTACGATAAAAACCTCCGAGTCGGATCTAATCTTCTCGGCGTGTTGTTTTATATCTTCAAACTCATCTTTATCGTAATCGGCGGGAAGGGTGAGAAAGCCCTGCATTTCGCTCCCCGCCGCCCGGTCTTTTAAGGAATATAATTTTTGGTACGCTTCCGTCAGTTCATCTTTAACCAAGAGGAGATCGTCGGAAGTTACGAAAGGTTTTATATATTTATCGCAAAGTTTTACCATCTAAAATCCTCACAACAATTTTAAAACATTATACTATATCGTCATAAAATTTTCAATAGCTCCAAAAAATTTTCTTGCTTTTAAAAAAATTAGCTGTTATAATTCAGTTAAATTTACAGCAAAACGGGGTCTTTTATGAAAGTCGCCATTTATACTCTGGGATGCAAAGTAAACCAGTATGATTCAGAAAATATAAGAGAAAATTTTATAAATTCAGGCTTTCTCGTATGCTCCCCTAAAGACGACGCCGATATTTACGTCGTAAATTCATGCGCCGTGACAGCCGAAAGCGTGAGAAAAACGAGAAAAGCCGTAAATCATTTTAGAAATCTTCACAATGATTCGATTATAGCCGTGACGGGATGCGTGCCGAGAGCCTTTCCCAACGAATGCGACAACATTACGGGCGCCGATATTTTTGTTAAAGAAAAAAGCGGATACCAAATCGTAAAAGTTGTAAAAGAGTACGTTTCAAAAAACAAAGGCGTTCTTTCTAATAAAAATGAAAACGCAAATAAGGACTTGATTACAGATTTTGGCGGTCATACGAGGGCGTTCGTTAAAATTCAAGACGGCTGCGATTCTTTTTGTTCGTATTGCGCGATACCTTTCGCGAGAGGCGCTCCAAGATCAAAGACGCTTAAGGATTTAGAAAAAGAAATCGAGAATCTCTCGGCGGCGGGATTTAAGGAAATCGTCCTCGTCGGGATAAATTTAAGTTCCTACGGAAGCGATTTAGGCTTAAATCTTTCGGACGCGGTAAAGACTGTCTGCGATAACGAGAAAATTAAAAGAGTCAGATTAAGCTCTTTAGAGCCGGTGGGGCTTTCGGGCGACATAATCGAAAGTTTCGGTAAGTTCAAGAAATTCTGTCCTTCGTTTCATATATCGCTTCAGAGCGGGTCGGACGCGGTGCTTGAAAGAATGAACCGCCGCTACACGATCGGTTTTTATTTAGATCTCGTAAAAAAAATAAGAGACGCGTTCCCCGACAGCTTCTTAAGTACTGACGTTATAGCCGGGTTCCCGCGGGAGAGCGAAGAAGAATTTCTTGAAACGCTCGAATTTTTAAAAAAAGTGAGATTTAATAAAGTCCACGTCTTCCCGTATTCAAAAAGAGAGGGAACGAAAGCCGCCATAGCGCCCGGTCAAATCGATCCGGAAACAAAAGAAAAAAGAGCGGGAGAGTTAAGAGCCGTATGCGAAAAAATCCAAAAAGAGGAACTTAAAAAATATATCGGAAAAACGCTTGACGTACTCTTCTTAGAGCCTAAAAACGGATATTCGGAAGGGCTTTCAAAAAACGGCGTTCCCGTAAGAGCAGAAGGCTATATAGAAAAAGGGCTTGAAAGAAAATGCGTAATAACGGGAACTGAAAAAGACCGCTGCACGGGAAAAATAACGCCTTAAAAGTTT
>CAYUEV010000043.1:10977-12482 GCA_964443825.1 uncultured Eubacteriales bacterium | reverse complement strand
AAAAAATGAAAATTACCCTTGACAAATTAAGGGCTGTGTGGTATAGTGGTAACACCTCTTGTGGGGGTTGTTTTTTTTGTGCGCAGTTTTTTACGCTTACAGCCCCTAAGTTTTAAGAGGGAGGCTATTGGAGGTGCCGTTATGAGAGTTAAAGTCACTCTTGCTTGCACTGAGTGCAAGCAGCGCAATTACAACACCATGAAGAACAAGAAAAACACTCCCGACAGATTAGAGATGAACAAGTATTGCAGGTTCTGCAGAAAACACACTCTTCACAGGGAGACCAAGTAATCGCGTATAAAATGCGCGACCATGAAAGGAATGATCAAGAGAGTGGCTGATGAAAAAAAACAGGCCGACAAAGAAGCTCTAAAAGCTCAAAAGAAGGCCGAAAAAGAGGCTCTTAAAGCCAAAAAAGAGCGCATTAAGCAAAGCAAACCTAAAAAATCCGCCCAAGGCAATATTTTTGTCCGCATGGGCAGAGCTATAGCGAAATTTTTTAAGGATTTCAGAGGAACGTGCAAGAAGGTCATTTGGCCCGACAGGAAAACCGTCCTTAAAAACACTCTTATCGTTTTTATAACCGTCGTAATAGTCGGCGCCGGTATTTGGATTTTCGATTTTGCTCTTTCACGAAGTATAAGGGGAGTGCAAAACGTTATAGAAGAGTCCGCCAGTATCCGCGACGAAGAAGATTTATCCGGAAATGATGAGATGTTAGAGCCGGACTACCCCGAGCAAGGAAATGAAAACGGGGCGAACGCCGGCGCCGCGGGGACGACCGCCGCGACGCAGACGACGCAGGCGACCGAGACCACGACGGTTTCCCCCGAAAATACGGACGCGCAAGAATGAGATTTTTAACCGAAGACTTACGGAGGTAGAACTTTAGATGGAAGATGCAAAATGGTATGTCGTCCATACTTATTCCGGCTACGAAAATAAAGTCGCCGATAATATAGTAAAAGTTGTCGAGAACCGTAAGATGCAGGATCAAATACTCGACGTAAGAATCCCCACCGAAACAGTTACCGAAATCCGCGAGGACGGCAAAACAAGGCAAATCGAAAGAAAGCTTTTCCCCGGTTATGTTTTGGTTAAAATGGGCGTTTCATACGATACGAAGTCCGGCGAGATGAAAATGACCGACGAAGCGTGGTACGTCGTCAGAAACACAAGGGGCTGCACGGGTTTCGTAGGTCCCGAAAGCAAACCCCGCGCCCTCTCCGAAAAAGAAGTTTACGAGATGGGAGTAGAGAAACATACCGTAGAGGTTAGCTACCAAGTGGGCGACGAGGTTTCCGTTATAGGCGGTCCGTTCGACAGTTTCAGAGGAAAGGTCGATATGATAGACGCCGAGAACGACACAGTGCGGGTTATAATTTCCATGATGGGCAGGGAAACGCCCATAGAGTTAGGTTTAGACCAAGTAGAACCCGCTCAAGATTGATAGAAGCTTTTTTAAGTTAAATAGCGCGGATTAAAGTTAGAATATTAAGGCGTTA
>CAYUEV010000043.1:0-10877 GCA_964443825.1 uncultured Eubacteriales bacterium | reverse complement strand
TAGAAGCTTTTTTAAGTTAAATAGCGCGGATTAAAGTTAGAATATTAAGGCGTTAGTTAGAATATTAAGGCGTTAAGGGAGTTTAAACAGAAACGTTCCCGCTGAAAATCAACGTCTTGCGTCTAAATTAGTCTTTGCGCGTGGGAGAAGTGAAATTCACTCCGCCACTACCACATTTTTTTGGAGGTGCACTTATGGCACAGAAAGTTACAGGCTACATAAAACTTCAAATTCCCGCCGGAAAAGCCACTCCGGCGCCCCCCGTAGGTCCGGCTCTCGGTCAGCACGGGGTCAACATTATGGCGTTTACAAAAGAGTTTAACGAGCGCACAAAGAACGATATGGGACTTATTATCCCCGTCGTTATAACCGTTTACGCCGATCGCTCTTTCTCGTTTGTTACAAAAACGCCTCCCGCCGCCGTTTTAATTAAAAAAGCTTGCAACATTGAAAGCGGATCAGGCGTTCCCAACAAACAAAAAGTCGCCAAGATCACGAGCGAGCAAGTAAGGAAAATCGCCGAGCAAAAAATGCCCGATCTTAACGCCGGAAGTATAGAAGCCGCCATGAGTATGGTGGCGGGGACCGCCAGAAGCATGGGCGTTACGGTTGTCGACTGAGCGGGAGGTAAGTTAATATGAAACACGGAAAAAAATATATAGACAGCGTTAAAGCCGACGATTTATCAAAGCTTTACGACCCTAAAGACGCTCTTGAGATAGCTTGCAAAACGGCTAAAGCGAAATTTGACGAAACGGTGGAAGTTCACGTGAGATTAGGCGTAGATTCCCGCCATGCCGACCAGCAAGTCAGAGGCGCGGTAGTTCTCCCCAACGGAACGGGCAAAAACGTAAGAGTCGCCGTATTCGCCAAAGGCGCGGAAGCCGACGCGGCCGTCGCCGCCGGAGCGGAGATAGTCGGGGCCGAAGATCTTGTAGCCAGGATTCAAAGCGAAGGTTTTATGGATTTTGACGTAGCGATAGCCGTTCCCAACATGATGGGTCTTGTCGGTCGTTTAGGTAAAATCTTAGGTCCGAGAGGGTTGATGCCGAGCCCTAAAGCCGGAACTGTTACGCCCGACGTAGCGAGAGCCGTGCAGGAGGCCAAGGCCGGCAAAATCGAGTACAGACTCGATAAAACCAACATTATTCACTGTCCGATAGGGAAAGCGTCGTTCGGAGCTGAAAAATTAAACGAGAATTTCGCTACGCTCTTAGAGGCTATTATCAAAGCGAAACCGGCCGCCGCCAAAGGTCAGTATATCCGTTCTTGCGTAGTGGCGTCGACCATGGGTCCCGGCGTAAAAATTAACCCCGGCAGAGTAGTCGCGTCATCCCAGGAATAATTTAATAAATATTAGCGGAAGCGGCGAAAAGCGGTTGCGTTTGTCGCTTCTGTTTTTTTATGCCTTACATCGTGACAACCTTAGAAAACAAAAATTTAAAAAAGGGTTGCAATTTGTTGCAAGAAGCGCTATAATATATCAGAGGCAGGTTTTTGATCCGCCTCTAACGCCCGCGATGGTCTTAACTGAATTACGCCTCTTGAATTTTTGGGTCCGCTATAATCAACCGATAGCATACGCGCCCCACAAAAATGTACCCACTGCTTAATCTCGTATTTTCAATAAAACCAACGACGGCGGCTCTGTTTTAGCTTTAAGTTTGTTAAGATCGTTTTGCGGGAAAAGGCTTTAACGAGGCGTCGTCCGAGGTTTGTTTTTTTAAAGATTTTTTTATTTTTTAGTTAAACGATAAAGACCCGCCGTAATACCGGCGGGTTTAAATTATTTATAAAACACGCTGTTTTTTAATTAAATTTTAATGTTTTCTTTGTACAATTATAGTGCGTAAAAGGGAAGTGTTTTTATGTATTTTTTCACAAAATTATCATCGCTAATGTCGGCGGTGGTTATTTTCATCACGGGAATTTTAACTAACGGAATCGAGCCCGCCGTAAAACCCGAGAATCCTGAGTTATACGACGACACTATTATGTTTTTCTCCGATTTTCAAAGTTCGCTGTTCGACCCTAACGGTCCCGAGAGGAACGAGAACTTCACCGCGACGCTGTCGGGAGTTACGGATGAAAAACCCGGCCTTGTAGTGGGCGGCGGCGATTACCAGTCGCTTTTCTTCGGAAAATTCGGCACGGCTTTCGGCGTCACGCAGGCGAAAGATATAATATCGAGCAAGTGGGATTACAACTTGCAATATCTTTTTGTGCAAGGCAATCACGATACTCCCAAGTCGGTTTATCTTAACGATTCGGGGCTTTATGAATTCGATAAGTACTATGTTTACACCATTAACGAGGACGATTATCCGTGGAACGAGCAGCTTGACGTGGGAATTTCAAAGAAGAAAGTCATAGCCGCGGCGGACGCTCTTGACAAAACCCTTACGGAAATTTCGGATTCGGGCGATACGCGTCCCGTGTTCGTTGTTTCGCACCTTCCTCTTCACTACTCAAGCAGAAGTTCCGGCAAACACAACCGTTACGCGAATTATATTTTCGACGCTCTCAACGAAAACTCAGATAAACTCAACATAGTATATCTTTACGGTCACAATCACAGTTCCCCGTATGACGATTACATAGGCGGCGCGGTAAATTATATAGCTAAAGGCGAAACTATGAAATTAGGGGGCTCGGGAGAGGAAAAGACCATCGGCTTCACTTATACTAACTGCGGCTACGTAGGGTATTCTAGAAACTCCGACGACGACGTTTCAACGAGCGCTCTTACGGTTACTTTCGCTAAAGTCGACGGCTCCGACATAACTATCCGCAAATATTCAAAAGACGGCGTATACCTTGAAAAGAAGATACCGTTCGAAATTAACGAATTAGCGGCGGCGGCGTAAAATTTAATCTAAAATAAGTTCTCCCCCGTTTTTTAGCGGGGGAGATGTTTTACCGTCTTTTTAAAAGAACGTCTTTTTCGTATTTTTTAACTTCGTCAATATAGTTTAAAAGGACGCCCGAACGATTTAAATATTCGTTCCATACGTCGCCGAAAGGAGCTGTTTTAAGGTTTTCCAAGGTTGCCATAAGTCTTGTCATATCGCCCTTGTCCTGCATTTCCTTAATGTCGTCGCACGGCTCTAAAAGGGCGTATAGAAGCGCTTTTCTTACGCTCCTCACTCCCGTGACCCAAGCGGAAATTCTGTTTATCGACGCGTCGAAATAATCCGTCGCGATAAACACCCTGTCGAGCGCTTTGCATCTTACGATTTCTTTCGCTATTTCTCTCGTTTCATCGTCAAAGAGGACGACGTGATCCGAGTCCCAGCGCATAGGTCTCGTTATATGAAGGGCGATTTTATCGTTAAATAAAAGGAGCGATGAAATTTTGTCCGAGACCATCTCGGTCGGGTGGTAGTGACCGTTGTCCATTAAAGGCGTTATATGGTTTTTAGCGGAATACGAAAGGCAAAATTCCGCCGAGCCTACGGTATACGCTTCAAGACCTATCCCAAATACCTTTGATTCCAACGTTACATATACCTTCGACTTATCATAAGGAACCGATAATATTTCGTCAAGCGACTTTTTGAATCTCTCGCGGGGACCTAATCTGTCGGCGGGGTAGTCTTTATACCCGTCGGGAATCCAGATGTTCATTACGCACGGTTCGCCCGTTTCGCTCGCGAAATACTCCGCGATTTTAAGGCATGATTTACAGTGGTTTACCCAATAAGATCTCACTTCCTCGTCAGGAGAGGAGAGCGTTAAATTATTTTTTACCATAGGATGAGAAAAAAGCGTCGGGTTAAAGTCTATCCCCAAATTTCTCTCTTTAGCGAATTTTACCCATTTTTCGAAATGGCGGGGCGCCAGCCCGTCCCTTCCCGTTTTTTCGCCTTCTTCCATTATGGCGTAACTTGCGTGAAGGTTTAGCTTCTTTTTGCCCGGTATTAAAGAAAACGCTTTATCAATATCCGCCATAAGCTCCGAAGGGTTTCTCGCGCGTCCGGGATAGTCGCCCGTGGTTTGAATGCCGCCAGAGAGACTTTCGCCGCAGTCGAATCCTATAACGTCGTCGCCTTGCCAGCAGTGAACCGAAATCGGGATTTTGTCTAAAATTTCAAGAGCTTTTTCAGCGTCGGCTCCCATCGACGCGTATATTTTTTTCGCTTCGTCGTATCGTGACATTTTATTTTTTCCTTTCGTTTGTCGTTTTTTATGTTTAAGATTATTTTAATCGCCGTAAATAGTGTATTTTTAAAATGTTACATAAGTATTAAATTAAAAAAAATAAAACAAGAAGACGCCCGAATTGAGCGTCCTCCTGTTTTTTGAAAGGAAAAATTTAAAGAAAAAAGTCAATCCGAACGCAATCAATATTTAAGAAAATCGTCGGGGTGATTAAAAATATCCTGAAGAGCGTCTATAAACGGAACTACCTCGCCGAAATCAAGAACGCGGTGGTCAAAACATATGTCAAGAGGGATAGTAGTGCGGATTTGTATCTCGTCTTTGCCGTCCTTTGTGACTACTACGGGCTCTTTCGTTATAGCGCCTATGGCTATGGCGCAGACCTGCGGCGGGATAACCATAAGCATCGCGACAAGACCATTGTGCTTCTTTGTAAGAGCGCCTATGTTGGAAATGGTGATCGTGCCTTGCTGAAGATCGTCAAGAGCTAATTTTTCAGACGCGGGTATAGCGTCGTATGCTTTTTTAGCCTCGCCGTGAAGACCTTTTATTCTGTGGTTCTTATTTGTGTAAGCGCCGAAGAGCCTTTGCGCGACCTGGATAAATCTGCCGTGCTCTAACTTTTCTATCGTATCGTGGAGCGAAACGTCGATCATAGCCTGGTTGAGGTTTGTCTTTTCGATCTTTTTAGCCGTTTCGGCCATATATTCCGATATATCGCCTAAAGAGCGGTTGCCAATGTCTTTCATGGTGATAGTCATCATTTTATCGTCGGGGAGAATCCACGGCATAGAAACGTCGATTTGATCGAACGTCGTAACTTTGCCTCTCACTAATTTAGGCTCAAAATGGAAATGCGCGTTAAGCTGCGGGGCGGATTTAAGAGCCTCGGCTATAGCTTTAAGCATTACGGTGTTAAAAGTTACGCGCTTGCCCTCTTCCTTAAGTTTCGCGTCGAACTCTTTGTATTTTTCCACAAAGATAGTCGCGTCTGGTTTATAAATATAACTCACGTGCGGAATCGACTTCCAGCTTTCGCTGGTCATATTGGCGACGATTTTACGTTGAATTCCAAATCTTGAAACGCTTGATGGTTTTCTGCTCATTGTTTTCCTCCATACCAAATAAATTGTAGAACAGATGATAGCATCATTATGTTGAAAAAAACTTAAATGCCTTTCGCGAAAATTAAAATTTTGCGGCTTGCGCGCTATGAACGCCCCCCCCCGTTTTTATACGTACACGTTAAAATGATTTAAATTTACGAAATATAACGGTGCGTTATCGCAATATTTTTACGGCGTTTAGCGCAAAATTCAACCTTCGCCTTACGGGGCATTATAACAAACAATATTGAAATCTGAAAATAATAAGTGTTAATAATGTGTAAAGTTCATTAAACTATTTATAAAATTTATGACACACTTTTATTGGATATGACCTAAATCTTTAATGATTATTTGTTATTTTTCTCTATAAGAAAATTAAACCTAATTTATTTAAAATGCAAAAATTAAAAGCTAAGTCAAAAATCGCCGGCGGAACTCAAACTTCAGTAATTTAAGGCTGTTCGGTTACGGGTTTATCTTCGCTTTCATGTTCAAACGAGAGGAAATTATTTCTTTTAGCGTAAGCCCAGCGCATACCGAAAGCGCGGCATCCGTCGGCGGGGATATAGAGTTGACCTCTTCTGCCCCTTCGCACCTTGGCGGGAAGTCTTAATTCGCCGTCGTCCGTTTCGCATATATCGCTTCCTTCACGGAACACGGCCGTTTTATTGTAAATTGAAAGCGTAACTTTGCCCTTTTCTTTTAAAACGTAGCCTCCCGCGTAACTTATAAGCGTCGCCAGCGGGCAGAACCAAACCCCGTCGATATTCTCGCTCGGCGTGTCGGATTGGCAAAGACCTAAATCCGCGCCTTTAAACATCATTCTCGTCTTATTAAAAGTCGGAGCTAAGGCGTAAGGCGTAATTTCGTCGCGGTCTTTATCTATAACGCATTTATCGGCTATCCTGCCGTCGTCAAGAAGGCTTGTGAGCATCATTTTGTTTCCGTCGATTTCAACTATACAGACCATGCCGTCGGGAACTTCCTGCGGGTAGAACGCCGCGTGCCACACTTTAGAGATTGTTCTCGCTCCGGGAGGAGTACCGCCGCCGTTTCCGAGCATATAGTGAACAGTTCCCTCCGAGGGCTTATCATAGAGACTTTCCTGTCTTAGAGGAAAACTCCTCGAAAAATTGTGCTCGTGACCCGAAAATACTATATCGTATGTTTCGAAAGACTCGGTCATAACGGGATACGCGTCGTAATTCTGGCAATCCGTGCCGGAATAGCAGATAGGGAAGTGGTAAGCGCCGATTTTCCATGTTTTATCGGTTTTAGAGCTTTCGTTTAATACCCAGTCGTTTACTTCCTTAGGACCGTTTACGCCCATAACCGTAAAGCGAGCGTTGCCGTAATCAAAATAATAATTCTCGGTTTTAAAGCCTTCGGGACCGTTATAAGGGTAAAGTCCTTTGAGCTGTTTGCAGAAAAACTCGGCGGGCTCGCTGTAGTAGCGCCCGATGTAATTTTTATAATCTTTAAATCCTCTCGTGTCGTGATTGCCTTCAGTGAACATCACGGGGATATACTCCGAAACGCCTTTAAAGCCCTCTAAACATCCGTTCCATTGCTGTTCATGCTGACCGCAGTCGGTGTTGTCGCCGCCCGTCAATATGAAGCGCGCATCGGGATTTTGCCTTAAAACTTTTTTTATAAAAGTCCTGACGTAGCTGTAATCCGGCGTGTCGAAAGGCTCGCTTTGCTGCGTGTCGGATACGAGGATAAATTTAAATTTATCGAGGTTTTCGGGAGAAGTGGTAAAAAAGAAAGTTTCGCTCCTGTAGTCGTCGTTCCCGCACGAGTAAAAATATTTTGTGTCGGGTTTAAGACCCGTTAAACGCGCTGAAAATATATTGCTCTCGTCAATGTCGCTTTTAAAGTAATCATATGAAGCGTCGTAACGTTTCGCTTCTCTTTCCTCATCTTCGCGAAGAAGGACGTAGCCGTCCTCAATATCTGCGCAAACTCTCCATGCGACCGCCATAGACGTGCAGGCGTCGCCGTTTATGCCTATCATGATATGGTCGGGAAATGGAGAGGATCCCAAAACCGGTTTTTCCATTTTATCACCCTATATATAATAACCGATCGCGCGGTTTTATCGCTGACTAAACGTCAAATGAAAGATTAATTTCTTTAACGGAGGGGGAAAAATTTCTTAAAGACACTCCCGCCGCGTCGAACATTTTTTTTGATGCTTTTGTGTTTACGCTGTCGGAGTACTTATCGGAGAGATACACGACTTCTTTTATCCCGCTTTGAATAATAGCTTTAGCGCATTCGTTGCAGGGGAAAAGCGTCACGTAAATCCTCGAACCCGTAAGATCGGCGCCCCTGCTGTTTAAAATAGCGTTAAGTTCCGCGTGGCAGACGTAAGGGTATTTTGTGTCAAGGTAGTCGCCTTCTCTGTCCCATGGAAAAATATCGTCGCTACAGCCCAAAGGAAAACCGTTATAACCCACGGTCATTATCCTGTTGGCGGAGCTTACTATGCAGGCGCCGACTTGAGTATTGGGGTCTTTGCTGCGTTTAGCGGAAAGGGCCGCGACTCCCATAAAATACTCGTCCCATGAAATATAATCGCCGCGTTTGGACATATATTTACCTCTAATTTTTGTATTTTTACACGACTACGCCTTTTTTTAATATGATGTTGGCGTAAAGGGCGCTCTCGCCCGTAGCGATTACGGCGTAAGCTTTTTTAGCTCTCTCGTAAAATGCGAATCTTTCGATTTCTTGAAATTTTACGCCTTTTTGATGGTTTTCCACGATTTTTTTGTATTCGCCCCAAATCTCGGGGACAGGCTCGTTTTTTCCGACAGCCATAAGCGCCGCGGGGCTTTCGACGTAAGTATCGAGCGGGAAAAGTTCAAGAATCGCGTCGAGTAAAGGCGGAATCGAATGACCGTCGCAGCGAACGAGCCGTAAAGCGTTTGACGCGGCGGGGAAATTGCCGTCGCCTATTACTATTTCGTCGCCGTGTCCCATTTCGTCGAGTATTTTTAAAAGTTCCGGCGAAATTACGGAAGGTATGTTTTTAAGCATAAAATCACCCTCTCAGAAGTTACGATATTACATATAAGCGCTAAATCGTTAAATCGTCAAGCAAAAGTAAAAAACGCTGCGGGGATAAAGTATAAATTAAAACTGAAATTTTAAAAATTTTCCAATCTCGCGGCGACTCTTAATATTTTCCTCGCGTCTTCGGCGGTAATTCTCGCGTCGCCGTCAGCATCCGCCGCGTTTAGCTGCTCGAAAGTTCCTTTTTCCAGCCTCGCCGAAATCCGTAAAGCCATCCTCGCGTCGCTCGCCGTAACAGTCAAATCGCCGTCAAGATCGCCTTTCATTATTTCGCCCTCCGTATTGTCGGTCATATTTTCGGAATTATCAGGGACTGTCGAAGGCGTTAAAGTAGTCGTTTCTCTTTCAGCCGGTTTTGTCGTGGTTTCGTTAAGGGATATGACGTCGTCGCCGAGCGGCAATATATCTAAGGGTTCTTTTCCGTCTTTTGTTATCGGTACGTCTATAGCCAATACTTCCCCGGTGGAGAGTTTTGCGTAAAACGTGTGAAATCCCGCGCCGTAATCGGAAATCTCTATATTTAAACTAATTTGTCCCGTCGTCGTCGACCAATCGCACGACCATGGTCTTTCGCTTGTTGAAAAATTAGCTATATTTACAAATCCTGAAGTAATTATATCCGCGTAGGCGACGCTTTCGCCCAAGTTGTAAATATTCTTTTCTAAAACAACTTTCGACGAAGGATTTTCAGTAGGTATGTAATTTTCACAAATATCGCACGCGCCGTCTTTGTTATCGTCTATGTGGTATGTTTCCGTTCTATGACCTTGTTTTTCGACTTTTACGTTTCCGGGGTTATTTATGTCGATAGAATAAAACGCGGGAGTGGATTTGTCCGTTACGTACCAGTAGACTTTATTATTCGATAACACGGGATCGCAGTCCGATAATTTTCCGTCGTCGGTAAAAATATCCGAAAGTTTATTTCCGTTTCCGTCGATTACCACATACGATACGGTACCGTCGCAAAGTTTATTTCCGCCCGCTTGGTTATTCCAGATTACAAGGAACCTGTCGGAATCTAATGTTATAAGTTTAGGCGTTCCCGCCGACAGTTCCCCGTCGTTATAATTTGTTAATTTAGCTGTTTTTGTAGATCCTTCGCTAAAGTTGTCTTTTGGGGTTAAAGTAATATATACGTTCTTACTAAGCGCTTCGAGATTTGTCTTTGACTGATCGACGCTCGAAAGAGAAACAATGTAGTTATCTTTAGCTACCGCGAGCCCGCCTACGGAGCAGTACGTGTCGTTAACTCCCGTCTCTCCCGCGAAATCAAACACGTTGGCGGAAATCGCGTCGGAAAGTTCGTAATTTCCCGCTTCCCCTTGGAATTTACATAAAGCCACGCTTCTTGGGTGAGCGTCGCCGTGATCCGCCGTTATAACGCTTCCGCTATCTTCGTCTAAAACAATAAATTGGTTAAACGAATGACTTACATAGCCTGTGGAAACGTTCGACACGCCGCTTCTTACGTATTTAATTTCCATATTTGCGGTATCGAGCGTTATTAACATATTCGACTGATGGTTTTTGCCGTCTGAGTATTTAAACATCCTGTGGGAAGTGTCGACATAAAGCGTGTCGCCGCACTTTAAAAATCTAACCGAACCGCTCCTAAAAGGCGTTTCCGTGTTTTCTCCGTAAACCGAGGCTCTGCTTAAAAATTCCCAGTTTTTCGAATATTTAGTTATTCTGATAACTTCGGCGTCAGGGTCTTCCGCGGAATTTAAATTCCCCGTTACGACGTAATTTTCATTCGCGTCTTTGTATATCCCGCCGTACACCGGAAGTTCCGGCTCTACGCTTACGGACGAAATAAGGCTAAAGTCGGAAGAATAGCGCTCTTCTGTAATTTTTCCCGTCTGAAAGTTATATTCCGTCCTTAAAAAGTCGTTTCCGTCTTTAGTAAGGTGGGATTCCACCGGGGTCGCGTGGTAATTTGTATACTCTCCGCCGTATATGTTTTCGGATGCCGCTCCGCCGTATTTATTGTCCGACGCGGAGGAATCAAATAAAAGCAAAGGCATGACCAACGAAAAACAAAGAGTAAAAATTAAAAAGCGTTTAAAGAATTTCATATTATCACCCATATCTATTTTCTCATTATAATTATCACACAAATATGTCGTAAAGTCAATAAAAAATAAAAATTCGCTTGACAAAAAAAGCTTTAGATGATAATATGGTTACGCTTCTATCGAGCGGATATGGCGGAATTGGCAGACGCGTTAGATTCAGGTTCTAATGACCGCAAGGTCGTGCAGGTTCAAGTCCTGTTATCCGCACCATGATAAACCGGATCGTAAAATTTATATGTAAAACTTATCCGCAAAACCGTACCGCGGAACTAAACCGAAAAAATAAACCGAAAAACTAAACCGCCGATCCCGGCGGCTTGATTTTTGTGTATTATTCGGTAAAAAATATATTTGAGATTATATATTAGCGCCTAACATATAACGTCCAATGTCTAAGTTACAATTTTCTGTATTTCCCGTTTCCTAAAAATTCAATATATCCTTTATC
>CAYUEV010000042.1:6263-12807 GCA_964443825.1 uncultured Eubacteriales bacterium | reverse complement strand
AGTCTTGAATTCCTTTTTGTTCTTTCAAGCGTCTACTCTAAGGGGATTATATCATTACGGAGGGGATTTTGTTATATGCCGGGATTTTTAGAACGGTAAAACAACGGCGTCGCCGCGTCAGATGAGTAAAAGCCAACCGCGCAAGAGCGTTTCCACTCTTACGCGGTCGGATTATGTTATAAAAAAGGAGACGGAATTATTTGTATTTTGACAATCTTTAACTTAAGTTTAAAAGCGCAGAGAGGTTAAAACGCGCTTACGGAATCGTCTTCCGGCGATAAAGCTAAACCTAAATGCGAATAAGATTTCAAAATATAATTGACGATTATCCTTATGATGGCTATAACTCTTGTAAATAAATCTCCCATAATGTTTTAAATGAAAGCGCGCTTACAGTCGCGTTTTCAGCGGTTCGATCAATAACCCTCGTCGACTATTTCCACGGTAGGTCCTTCGGAGGTGGGCTCGGCGACGCTGTCTTCTTCGGTTGTGGCGTCGTTATTCCCCGGATTCTCGGAGTCGGCGATATCGACGTCTGTGTTAAAGCCGTAATAGTCGTCTTTTATAAGACCCGCCGCGTATCTTAAAATGATCCTCGCGTCTTTGGAGGTGATTTTGCCGTCTTTATCAACGTCGGCTAATTCCTCCTGATCTATGGTAAGAGTCGTGAGATGCGCGGAAGCTCTTAAGATAACTCTCGCGTCGGAAGCCGTGACTTTGCCGTCCCCGTCCACGTCGCCCAGGCCTATGTGAAGCTCGTTGGGATCGGGGTTTTTATTTTCTCTCGTGGTAAAAACGTCCTCGTCAAGGTCAAAGAGATTTTTTAACACGTTGAGGGGATCGTTCTGAAATTCCTTTAAATCCCAAAGGTCCGATATGGAGTCGGCGGCGTAATCAAACACGGACTGAATAATGCCGTCTATCTCTTCCTCGGTAAGCTCGGAGAAGCTGTCCTTCCCGTAGGACTCCATAAGATCCGTTACGAGATCCTGTATGAATTCGGAATCGACGGGAGCCGTAGTCGTTTCGGGAGCCGTAGTCGTTTCGGGAGCTGTTGTGGTTTCGGGAGCGGTAGTCGTTTCGGGGGCTGTTGTGGTTTCGGAAGCCGCGGAGTCGCCGCCCTCGTTATCCGCTAAAACGGGAATAAGCAGAGCAAAGCACAAAAGAACGCTTATCATTATCGCTATAATTTTCTTCATAAGATTGACACTCCTTTTAAAGTCGTCTCAAAAGAAATACTACCCTTTAATTATATATATTATGTCGAAAGAATTTGTAAATTAATTGTAAATTTTACCCGTTATAGACGATATTATTTTTTTAAGGGAACTTAAACCGAGCTTTACGCCCGTTTCCGGGTCCTCAAGCCCCTCAAACTCAATGGTTATAAAGCCGTCGTAGCCGTTTTCGATTATGGTTGAAAGACACTGGTAGACGGGCGCGTCGCCGTGACCCAATATCGCCCCTCTTAAGTAGTTGCCGCCTCTCGTTTTAAAAAACCCGTCCGCGAAAAACGGCGCGTTCCCGCTTTTTATGTGAAAATCCTTGGCGTGAACGTGAAAAGCGTAAGGGGCTAGCCGTCCGACGGCGACTGCCGGGTCCTCGTCGGCGCACAGGAAGTTGCCGATATCGAGCAAAAGCCCGAAATTATCGGAAGCCGCGTTATTTATAATTTGCTCAACTCTTAAACTCTCCTGACAAAACACGCCATGATTTTCAATCATGGTTTTTATGCCGAACTTTTCGGCGTAGGTAGTAACCTCGGAGCAGCCCTTTACTATAAGCGGCAGAGCGTCCCGGAAGCCCTTATAGCCCCTGTCCCCGTTTTTATATCCCGCCGCAGCGTCGTGGCGCAAAAGCTTTACGCCTAAAACGCGGGCTGTGTCGACCTGCGATTTTATCCTGTCTATTTCCTTTTCGATTTCGCCGTCGGAGCCGTATAAAAAGTCGGCGCTCACGGCATAGCACACTGGCTCTAAAGAGTATTTTTCGCACTCTTCCCTTATTTTTTCGGCGTAGTCTTCCCGGGAAACGCCGGAAGGCGGGATAATATCGGTAAATTCTATCCCGTCGAAGCCCTCTTCGGAAGCCAAACGGATAATGTCGAAAATCGACGCGCCGTTTTTTAAGAGTTTATCATAGCTGTATGAGCTTACGGAAAATTTCATTTTTCACCTTTTGGATTTTTAATTTTTTCCCAGTATTCGAAAGCCGCCTGCTCGTTCCTGTTGTCGCCGTATTTGTAGTAGACCGTATCTTTTAAAATATCGGGCATATATTGTTGTTTTAACCAGTGATTAGGGAAATCGTGCGGATAATCGTAAAACTGCCCCTTGTTTTTTACGTCGTCGCCGTCGTAGTGCTTGTTTTGAAGATTCCTGGGAACTGGCCCGTATTTGCCCTTTTGAAGGTCGCTCATAGCCGCGTTTATGGCGTTGTAAGCGGAATTTGACTTAGGGGAGTTGCAAACGAGTATAACCGCGTCGGCCAAAGGTATTCTCGCCTCCGGCAGCCCCACCTGCAATGCCGCGTCGACAGCCGCTTTTACTATGGGGATAATAACGGGGTAGGCGAGCCCCACGTCTTCGCAGGCGCAAACCATAAGCCTTCTGCAGGCGGAGGGGAGATCCCCCGCCGAGAGGATTCTCGCCAGATAGTGTATCGCCGCGTCCGGGTCTGAGCCGCGCATTGACTTTTGAAAGGCGGAAAGAAGGTCGTAATGCTCGTCGCCGTCTTTGTCGTAGCGAAGAGACGATTTCTGAGAGAGCAGCCGGGCGTTTTCGAGCGTGATTTTTCTTTTTTCGCCGGGTTTCGGCATATCGGAGCCCAAAGCCAGAAGCTCTACCGTGTTAATGCATTTTCTGACGTCGCCGCCGGACGCGTAGGAGATGTAATCTATAACCCCGTCCTCAATGTCGAAAGGGCAGCCCAAGTCCTTTTCCATAAACCTGAACGCCCGTTCTATGGCGGGGACGGCTTCTGAGGGGCTTATTGTTTTAAACTCAAAAACCGTGCACCTGCTTAAAACCGCGCTGTAAATATAGAAATAGGGGTTTTCTGTCGTGGAGGCGATCAGCGTTATGGAGCCGTTTTCAATGTACTCTAAAAGCGACTGCTGCTGCTTTTTGTTGAAATACTGTATCTCGTCAAGGTAAAGGAGGATCCCGCCGGGAGCGTCTATCGTGTCGATTTTGGAAACCACGTCCCTGATATCGGCTATAGTGGCGTTCGTCCCGTTCAATTTGCAGAGCTTTTTCTCGGTTCTGGCGGCGATTATGTTGGCGACGGTAGTCTTGCCCGTGCCGGAAGGGCCGTAAAAAATGAGGTTCGGGATAACGCCCGTTTCTATTATGTTTCTTAAGGGAGCGCCCTTTGAGAGAAGATGGCGCTGACCCACTGTTTCCGAGAGCGTAAGGGGTCTTATTCTGTCGGCTAATGGATTCATAATTCTAAAATAAACGCGTTTTCTTTTGATTATACCACGCGGTCGGTAAAAAATAAAGAGAAAAACATCATTTTCCGGAAAATTTCATTTTAACCCGTTTAAACCGCGAAACGGACGGCTTAATTTTATGCGCCTTAAAACAAACGCGAAACTTTTCGCCGAATTTTTGTATATAATTGTATAAGTTTTTGTGTTTTAGCGCTTGTAATTACAGTAAATTTGTGGTATAAATATACATGGTAGATTAAAGTAGGGCGGTATCGCGTCGTTTTTTAAAGGTATTTGCGCGACGCTTGCCGCCCGCGACGGAGTAAAAATATTATGAAAGGAACGGCGCCGTAAGCGGTAATTTCACGTACCGAAAATGTGATTTTACGCTTTAAAGCGCGTTTTGAGGAGTTATGAAAAAAATACCTACGTCGTCCGAAGTAAACGCTTACGCGGAAGCGCTTCTTAAAAAACGCGAAAGGAAGATTTTGTTTAGACGCGTCACGGCTCTCACGATGGCCGTCGTTATGTTGGCGACGGCTCTGTTTCTCGTCCGCCCGTCCGAGGCTCTTACGGAAAGGGCTTCCGCCGCCGCCGCTGACGTTACAAGCGGGGTCGAGCGCGAGGCCGACCCGTCCACAATGGACACGTACAGGGAGATTCTGGATTTTACCGATAACACCCGCTACGCCGGAAAGCTCTGGACGGATAAATCGGTTTTTGCTTACGGTCAGAATTCCATCGCGACCAACGCCAGCGATCCGAATCGGACATTTAAGGATAATACGTTGACGCTTGATCGAGAGCTTGACGGCTATAGCGGAAGTAAAGGAAGTATTACTCTTGACAGCGACTTTTTAGAGGTCTACAGCGCACTGGGAAGTTCCGTCGCCGTAAACCAGTATCCCTTAAATCCCATAGATCTTGTCATAGTAATCGATATGTCGGGTTCCATGGCGCAAAGCACGAAGTGGCCGGTGGGTCTTGATGGAAAAGAATACAACGATGGCAAAGGCGAAACGATGGAGGAGCGCATCAAGAACTCCCGCATACAGAAAACTCTCGACGCCGTGAACCAGTCTATCGACACGGTTATGGCGCAGAACCCCAACAACAGGGTTTCCGTCGTGGGTTACGGCGGGAGCGCCGCGGTTATTCTCCCCCTCGCTCACTGGCAAAGAAAAGACGGCGCGCCTTATCTTACCGTAGGCGGAATGGAAACGCTTCGCCATCTTTCTGATTTGAAATATGAATTTACAGGAGATCCAAAAGTATGGAATAGAGGTTGGGTATGGAGAATAAACCATGACGCCTGCTATACGGTAGTGGCTAACGCGAATTACAATTTAAGCGACAAAAAAGACAACGGCGACGGTTACAAATTCACTGATGATGATAGAAAAGAATATGGTAAAGAGGGCGACATTTCCGGGGAATACAAAAAGACGGTAAGCAATAACGTTAAAAACGATAATGTAAAAGCTCTTCCCGGATACGAAACATGGAAAGACGGCAAAGCCCCCGCCCCCGCTTTTGGCGCTAACGAAGATCCCGACAGGTATTATCCTTATGTAAATTATCATGAACTTAAAGCCGACGAATACATAGGTTATTATACCAATACTCAGGGCGGAATATATCTTGGCTATTCTCAGCTTGCCCAAAACAAGGAAACAATATATACAGAAAAGCTGACGAACGGCGAGACTGTCACCGTGCCGAGGATTCCCGCCGCCATTATTATGACCGACGGCGGCGCGAACTTCGCTCTTAATGAAATGGGTAAATGGGGCGAACGTTTCGGCAAATACGCTAAAGATGCTTATGGCAATCCGATACTTGACGAGCATGATAATGTTGCATTTAAAAACGATCAAGAGTCACAAGCCGATCCAACAGATTATTCTCACAGGCTTGTCATTAGCGGTCACTCTAACACGGGCGATGAATGGTATAAAGTCTATCTTCCGGGGATTAAAGAAGGCGACCATAATAGCCTTACTTCCCTTTACAATGATGGAGAGGCATTCGGAAACGGCGACCTTATCAATGGATCTCACTGGAGTGACGCCGGCGTGCTCTACTCCAGCGACAGCGACGTTTTCGGAACGTCGGGCACATGTCTCCAGGTGCTTTTAACCGCATCGTATATGAAAACGGCGGCGCTAAAGAACTATGAGGCGGGATGGAACAACGGAGAAGTTCCGGTCGAGAACCGCCGGGACTTGCAGACTTATACCGTAAGCGTGGACGCTAAGGACGTGCCGCAGTGGGGTCGGCTTCGTCTTTATCCCACCATGGATCCCGCTAATTACTTCGTTAAAGACGGGGAATGGTGGAACGACGATACGTTATTTGACGACGACAGTACTATTCCTCAAGATTATACGAAGGCAAAAATATTTGTCGGTATGCTCGATTCTTGGAAACGGTGGAAAAGCGGCGAATCCACAAACGCGAATATGGATTTACACCAAATTAAAATAAAAATATCGCCGCTTCCTGATGGCGGGTACACAGATCCAAATTTTAATAATGTTAATATAACAAACCAGGACGTTATAGACAATATAGTCTACACGAACGGGTTCTACGACGTGGACTCGACCGACGTGGAGGGTATTTTCGGAAGAATCGTCTCGAAAATCACAACTCCGTTGTTCGCGCCCGTGGCCGGTTCAAACGATTTGGGCGTTGACGACTCCGTGACTTTCTTAGACCCCGTCGGAAAGTATATGGAAGTTAAGGACGTTAAAAATCTGCTTTTATTCGGGGAGCTTTACAACATTAAAAAAGCCGCCGTGTACGATTATCAGTTTAATTACGATTATGTAAATGACAGGAGCCATACAGAAAAGGACGGCAATTTCCTTAAAGAGGGCTGGTACAAAGGCGAAAACGGAGCTACCGCGGATTATGGGGGCGCTGGAGCAGCCCCAGAAGGAGGAGGAACCGCCTGGGAAGACGGCTGGGTCTACCGGGTAAACGCCAAGACCGCCAGCGCTTACGTGCCTTCTCTCGGCGACGTCGTTAATGTTCCCGAATCCGATCAGGGACTTGACAGCAAACTGCGACATACGGAGTACACTTTTTACCGTGTTGACGCTACTA
>CAYUEV010000042.1:4014-6163 GCA_964443825.1 uncultured Eubacteriales bacterium | reverse complement strand
CTTGACAGCAAACTGCGACATACGGAGTACACTTTTTACCGTGTTGACGCTACTACCGCTGATGGCGAAGAAGTGGATGTGGACGCGCTGAAGATGAACCCCGCTTATTTGAGCGACGATACCGACAGCGGCGGCGGCGAAAATTCCGGCGGGAACGGCAATGGCGAAAGTCCCGGCGGGAACGTCGATCAGACTTATACGGAGAACGACGCGGGGGTTTACAGACTTAACGACTTTCGCGTATGGGTCGAGGATACCGAGAACTACGTCGACGAGACCGTGGAGGAGGGCGGTCTTGAAACCGATATTGGCTACGACGAGGCTCTTTGCGTAAATATCCCGCGCAATATGCTGCCCCTCCGCACCGTAACCGTGACGGAGGAAAAGGCGGGCGAATGGACTTATAAAAGCAATCTTGACGAGGGTTCTAAGGGGCATTCCGCCTCATTCCCGCTTCGGGTGTTCTACACGGTGGGCGTGGAGAAATCGATTTTGACCGCGGACAACCGTATCGCCATGGGAGGAATCAGCGCGGAGTATATTAAAAACAATAAAGTCGCGACGGACGTTGCCGAAGAAGCGAGAGGACGTAAAATAGGCGATCTTGAGTTTTTCTCCAACTGGTACAACCCCGAAAACCGCTACAGCGCGTATGTCACGGTAAACGGCTCTTACTCTTACGGCGACCCCGCCTCCACATACTCCCCGAGCGGCGACAACAGGTACTATATTTTCCAGAAATCTCTTCCACTGTATAAGGCGGCGTACAGGTACGACGGTTCTAATTGGGAAGAAGTCAAAATTGACGAAGCCTCTACCGATCCGACGCTTACCCCCACAGGCTTTGGCGGGACTATAGTCGGAATCAATCTTGATTGTGAGCCTTCTGATATTGGCGTCAGTTTACCCCAAGATTTAACGCTTAAAGAAGGCGATATTGTACTTCTTAAAAATGACAGGCTTACGGATGTCAAAGTAACCGATAATACTGATCCGTTTCCATCTGAAAATTATTATTTCCTTCCTACGGATCACTTTACATTAAGCCCGGACACAAAAGAAGCGAGCTACACTCAGTACTGCGTGGCGAGAAAGGGCAGCGAGTTCGGTTCGGCTTACCATTCCTCGGGAATTACAAACGGCGATATGCTCTGCTGGTATGACGCGAGCGGGAAGAATAAAACAATCTACCCGTATCATTCTTATACTGAAACGAACGACGCGTCTCGCGGCAGAGATTATATCGGTCTTGAACCAAGCGAATACACAAAGGAAGATGGCACCTTTAAAAAACTTGATGAACTCGGTGAAGAACTAAATCAAAAGCATGAAGAAGTTCTTGGCAGCGGCGACAATTGGGTTGTAGCCACCAGACCGGGAGGACTTAGAGCCGGCAACCTTGCCGAATCCATAGGCGAGAAGACAAGGTCGTATGTTGTCGATGGCGGCGGAACTGTTGGCGGCTCAGAAGTTTCCTATAATGATAAAAAAGATCACGGAAACGCGTATAAGAACGAGCGATTCCCGGATAAGGCGGGAGACGATAGTTTTACAATCGAGTACTACAAAGGTAACGTCACCCGCACGTCTAACAGCTATTATCTTCCCACCATCAGCAAAAGTTCCGTATCCGCCGAAAACGATATTATAGTAAACTCCTACCTGGGCAACAACGGCCGCCTTGTGGTCGCCGACACTACGTTCTATATGACGAAAACCGTTACGCCGCCCGCAGAGGGTATGCCCGTAAACGAGAACAAAGAGTTTAACTATCAGGTGTTTATCGACGGCAAAACGGGCGATTACGACGCTATAGTTGTAAAATATGAAAACGGCTCCTGGAAAAGGCAGTTTCACTATATCGACTTAAAACTTGACGAGAAATATTTCCTCCTTTCGACCGACGGCTCTAAAGTTATGACCGACGAGAATGGCAAACAAGTGATTGAGACAGGGACGGACGATTCCGGAAATCCTATTTACGAACACGTGGACAAGACGCTTAACGCCAACGACCCATACACGGGCACGATTTACTACGTCTTTTTGGGAACTAACACGAGCGCGGACGGCGCTGAAACCGGCGCTTCCGGCAACGTTATGAGGCTTTACCACAATATGGAAGTCCACAGCGGCGAAACAGGTTTTG
>CAYUEV010000042.1:0-3914 GCA_964443825.1 uncultured Eubacteriales bacterium | reverse complement strand
CTCTTCGCCGGCATGGACAGTAACGCGAAATACCGCGTGACGGAACAAATAACGAGTACGGACAAAGACGAAGGTTACGCTTTTAAAAGCGTAGAGCATAAAACAGGCGCCGATCAAAACGAACGGTACACTTACACAGTAGGCGATGGCGGCAATCCCCAAGGTGGTCCGGCAGACGGCGAAACAACCGCGAACTTTGGCACATTTAACGATCTGAATTACTATTCCGTTTTTAACGCGACAGACAATTACGAGCAGGCGGCGCACTATGTGAACACTTACGGTCTTGACGCGCTCGAAATTGTTAAACATCTTGAGCTCGAAGACAAGACTGACCATCTTTACGATAAAGATAATAGTATTGAATTTGAGTTTACCGTTACATTTACTTTACCGGGATGGTATGATGGGACATTAGGCGATCTCCATATTTGGACAGGTTCTAAAGGCAACGTTTCTGAAGCTCCTCCCGCTGATAATACCGACTGGACGGAAGGAAAATGGGATGGGGTCAAGCCAATTAACCCGATACCTGTGGAGGGTGTCGACCGTAAATATACGGTCACGTTTACTTTAACGGCTGAACAGGCTTACATCATTTACGGTCTTCCGATTGGTACGAAGTACACCGTTAATGAAACGAGAAACTCCGAATATCCTATTGAGAACGATACTGGCGCTCAGGACGAGTCTTACACTCAGTCGGGGACGATTGTAAACAGCGACCCGGATGTAACGACTGATAATGTCGTAAAAAATATTGTTACCTTTACAAACGTAAAGCCCGCGCCTGTGTACGGCGAATTGACGGTTGAAAAGGAAGCGAAAAACGGAAAAGAGGGAGACGAGTTCACATTTACCGTAACTCTTGTCGTCCCGTCCAATGATATTTTAAACTATACTTATAGGCCGAACGAAGTTACCATTGTAAGGGTATTTGGCGCTGACGACAAAGAAGTCAGAATGCAGCGCGGCGTTTTTGATGATTTTGAAGAATATGAAGACGGCTCAGGTTTAAGAAGTTGTTCGGGCAAAATTACAATAAAAGGCGGTCAGAAATTTACAATAGAGGGGATACCTTTAGGCTCCGGCTACACCGTGAAAGAAGAATCCGATCCGAACTATAAATTGGAAGGCGTTGGAAAATCGGAAGATGGCGCTACTTTTTCAGACGTAGAAGCTCCCGACGGAGTAGTCAGCGGCACGATTGAAAAAGCGGGAGAAAATCTTTATTACAAATACACCAACACAAGATACTTTGTTCTTCCCGACGTGGGCGGGTATTCGCCGTGGATCAGGCTGCTGGGCGCGCTGCTTCTTTTGGTCTCGTCATGCGTCTTAGCGGGAAGCGCGATAAAGAAAAACAAAAAGCGTTAATTTTCATCATTATGACTGAATTTTCACATTAAAACAAAAAGCGGCCCCTTGTTTTTTCATGGGGTTCGCTTGTGTTTTTATATATCAAAAACCCAAAAATACTATATTGCGAAACGGGGGATAAATTATGCAATATGCGGGAGCTAACTGTCCCGTATGCGGACAGCCGTTTAAGGACGGCGACGATATAGTGGTATGTCCTGTCTGCGGAACTCCGCATCACAGGGATTGTTTTAATGGTTTGGGCGGCTGCAAAAACGCGGAAAGGCACAAAGACGGATACGTCTGGCGGGCCGGTTCCGCAAATATGATGAGCCCCGCCGCTCCAACCGGCATGGCGAACGTAAAAATCTGTCCCCGCTGCGGCATGAGGAACGACCCGTTTGAACCCGTCTGCGTAAACTGCGGCGAGAGGCTTAAAAGCAACAGGGAAACGATAGAGGACCAAATTCCCAATTACAATAACGAGCCGTTCGGCGGCTACGGCGAAAGACCGAACCCCAATAATTTTTCGCCGTATCAAAACGTATACGCCGCGGACACAAGAATACTTTACGGCCCGGAGGCCGCTATAGACGGCGTTCCCGCCACCGAGGTCGCGGAATACGTGCAAAAAAATTCCAACAAATATGTTGGAGACTTCCTCGATATGCAAAAGAGGGGGACAAAGCTCAAATGGAACTGGTCGGCGGCGGTTTTTAACATTTTCTGGGTTTTCTACAGGAGAATGATAGGCTTGGGATTTTCCATCATGATAATCCTCTTCGCCGTAAACGTGTCGTCTTCTCTTATCGTTCCCGCCGTCTACAAGCACGCGAGACCCGAAATCTATAACGAGTACAACGACAGCGCCAATGAGTTTTTCGACGCTTTAAACGGAGCTTTGGAAGAGGGCGGCGAAATTCCCGCCGAGTCGTATGAGTCTTTCGCCAGGGATATTTTGCTGTCGCCGATCACTCTTACGCATTACATAGTGGTAATGGGCGCGTATCTCGTGGCGATGGTCGTCATAGGGTTTTTCGGCAATAATTTTTATAAAAATCACATCGTGAAAGATATTAAAAAAGTGCGAAATATCGCGATAAACGCGGAATCTTACCATATGTTTTTGGCGACGAGGGGCGGCGTTTCCTATATTAACGTCCTGCTGCCGATTCTGTTCGGAACGCTTATCAATATGTTTTCGATTATGTAGCCCGATGGAAAATAACGCTATTTTAAAGAACCGGGAATTTGAACTTTTAATCGAAAATATGACTTCAGAGGGTCAGGGCGTTGGAAGGCACGACGGCGAGGCGGTTTTCGTTCCATACAGCGCGCCCGGGGATCTAATTAACTGCCATATAATTAAAACAAAGTCAAATTACGCCATAGGGAAAATAATCGACGTTAAGACCCCCTCTCCCTTGAGAATACAGCCCGACTGCCCGGTTTTCGGGAAGTGCGGCGGGTGCGTCTACAGGCACATAAATTACGGCGCGGAGTGCGAAATTAAAAGGCAAAAGGTCGCGGACGCGTTTTCGCGAATCGCGCGCGTTGATTTCCCGGTGGACGATATTGTGAAGTCGCCCCTTTCGGAGCGCTACAGGAACAAGGCCGAGTACCCGGTAAGAGGGACTAAAGGTCATGTTAAAATAGGGTTTTTCAGGAACAAAAGCCACGATATTATTCCCGTTTCGGACTGCCTTTTAGAGCCTTTGGAATTTTCGTTAATATTAAATACAATTTCCGACTGGGCGAATAAATTTAATATTGAACCGTATAACGAAGAAAATAACAGTGGGATTTTAAGAACCGTTTATTTAAGAAAAGCGTTTAAAACGGGCGAGATTATGGTCTGTCCCGTGATTTCGGGAAGCGTTCTGCCGCGCGCCGGAGAGCTTATCGAGAGCCTTTTAAAGCTCCGTGTGAATATCCGCTCGATAGTTCTTAACGAGAACCGCGAAAAGGGCAACCGCGTTTTAGGAGATAAGCTGAGGCTTCTTTGGGGACGCGAATACATTGAGGACGAAATTTCATCAATTAAGGTGAAAATTTCGCCCTTATCGTTTTATCAAGTGAACAGAGACGCCGCCGATATGCTTTACAAAAAAGCCAAAGAGCTTTTAGAGCCTGAAAAGAGCGACGTGATTTTGGATCTTTATTGCGGAACGGGAACAATAGGTCTTTCCATGGCGGGCGACGTCAAAAAAGTTATCGGCGCGGAGATCGTCCCCGACGCCGTTAAGGACGCTTATGAAAACGCCGCTTTAAACAACGTTAAAAACGCCCGTTTTATTTGCTCCGACGCGGGGAAGGCCGCCGAAACGCTGATTGGAAACGGCGAAAAACCCGACGGCATAATACTCGACCCGCCGAGAAAGGGCTGTTCGCGAGATTTGCTTTTTGCCGTAAAAGACTTAAGCCCCGAAAAAATCGTCTATATCTCCTGCAACCCCGCGACGCTCGCCAGGGACGCTTCCATACTTAAAGATATGGGCTACGCGGTAAAAAAAATCGTTCCATACGATTTGTTCCCAAGAACGTCCCATGTGGAG
>CAYUEV010000041.1:0-13183 GCA_964443825.1 uncultured Eubacteriales bacterium | reverse complement strand
CCGCGCTTTCAGAACATCCGACAGATTCCGCGACCGAGCCTTCAACCGAACCCGCAAATCCCGACATAGTTATCACTGATAAGAGCATTGAATCATTTGCCTTTGACGGTAACCGAAACGGTCTTAAAGTTCCCGCCGGCAAGACCGCGAGGGATATGCTCGCGGGCATTGGTAACGACGACGTTAAAATTCTCGACAAAGATGGAAACGAACTGAAAGAGGATTCCCTTGTCGGAACGGGAGCGAAAGTTCAAATTCTTGATAAGAACGGCAAAGTTCTTTCGGAGTATGCGGTTCTCGTTCCGATGGACGCGACGGGCGACGGGGCAATCACAGCTTCCGACGCGAGAATCGCTCTTAGGTTTTCGGCAAGGTTAGAGCCTTGCGAGGGCGTATTCAAAAAAGCGGTCGACGCGGACGGCGACGGCGAAATATACGCGGAGGACTCCAGAGCTATACTACTCGCCTCGGCGAAGTTAAGTTAAACGTAACGATAATTTAAAGGCGGGAGTAGTTATCCCCGCGCGACGAAGGCTATATCGGAGCTTGAGGCGAGATTTTCAGAGCCAAAGAGGAAAATTATCTCGTCTATTTCGTTTGATTTTATTATTTCGTCTATGGAACCTCTGTAATATCTTGGGTCGATAAGAATCGTCGTTTCAAAATTTTCGCACAGATATGTGGAAAAGCAGTGCGCGTAGGAGTCTTTAATTATGAGGACGCGTTCGCCGTTTTTTAAATCTTCGTTTTCGATGGACGTATAAGCGTGATTACCGTCTAAAAAAATCGGGTATTTGTCTAAATCGTCGCGGTGGTCGTAAAAATAAAGCGAATCATATGTTTTTTCATTAGCGTCTTCTCTAATAGTCACCTTAAAATTCGTATCGCGCGGGGAATGGTATATTTCCAAATCGTCGGGGCGTTCGTACCAAAGTCCGCTTTTAGAGTAGTTTGTGCCGTAAAAACCCTCGACGGTTTCAATGTCCTTAAACCCGCCGATCGGAGTAAGCCCCCTTAAATAACAGTAATTTACATACGCAAGATACGAGCCGACCGCGGTCATATGGTGGTCGGTTCTGTAGTAAAGCGCGTCCTCGCCGTCTTTAAAGGTCTTTCTTAAATCGAGAATTTCCGCGTTTTTCGCGGTTTTATTTAAAATGTCAAAAATCTCGTCGTCGTGGTACTCTTTATGGTTTTTGGGGAGCTTATCTTCCATAATAAATCCGGGGGAAGGGATAACTAAAAAGAGAGAGTCGATATTCTCCTTACCCGCCAAATCGTCGAGAATCTTTACGTTTGAGGCGCATTTTTCGCGGTTAAACTCGGCGGGAGCGGCTATAAGGTAGCCGTCGCCGCATTTATAAACGCCGCTTAAACCGTTTCGCCCCGTAAGAAGATTAAAATACGCGTTAATCCCCACAAACAGAGTTCTTAATGGGAAATGGTCGGACACATAGTCGTCGAGACCTCCGAAAAACTCGCCGTTAAAAAGCGTTTCGGCGGAAAGCGGAGGGAACGCCGCAAGCTCGTGCTTTTCGTTTTCGGAGTAACTTTCTTTAGGCAGTGCGAAAAGAGCTACCGAGAGCGATAAAACGAATATTAAAAAAACATACGACACGGCGTGAATTGTTTTTTTCATGGCGCTTTAAAACCTAAAATACAAAAACGGGTTGTAGTCGGAGCTTACCAAAGAGGCTGTCGATAAAACGAGCGCTGAAAGAGCCGCTAAAAACTCGGCTATGGGAGCTATTCTCGTTTTATCTATTTTGTCGTAAATTTTCCTTATAACGGGCGTGGAGGCTAAAACCGAGAACAAAAACAGCGGCAGGAACGACGCTACGTAGAATTTTGCGTCGGAGCCCAGTATTCCGCGTTTTAACGAAAAAAGTCTTACGAAATAATTTCTCATTTCGGAAATATCCTCAAAGCTGAAAATCACCCAGCCCAAAGTCGTTAAGAATCCGCCGTAAAGCCTGCCCACTACGGCGGGCGCCCTTGAAAGAGGCTTTAAAAGCAGAAGCTTTTCTATAGTGAGGATCAAGGCGTAATAAGCGCCCCACAATACGAAATTCCAGCTCGCCCCGTGCCATAGTCCCGTTAAAATCCACGTTACGGCTAAATTTAGGCACATACGGGCCGTACCCTTTCTGTTGCCGCCCAAGGGTATGTAAACGTACTCTCTAAACCAGCTTCCGAGACTTATATGCCATCTCCGCCAAAATTCCGTTTCGCTTCTTGAAATGTAAGGGTAATCAAAATTTTTAACGAACTCAAAACCAAAGAAAAGCCCTAAGCCTCTCGCCATATCGGAGTAGCCCGAAAAATCAAAATAAATTTCCAGGGAGAACGCGCAAATACCGACCCACGAGCCCAATATCCCGCTTTCGGGATCCTCCCTTAAAGCGTCCCAGAGAACGCCTAACTGATTAGCCAAAAGGACTTTTTTAGAAAGACCTAAAATAAAAAGCTTTGCGCCTTTTTCAAATAGATCAAGGTTTACGGTTCTCGATTTTAACTGCTTTTCAACGTCGACATAGCGGACGATTGGCCCCGCTATAAGCTGCGGGAAAAGGGAAACATACGCCCCGAAATTTATTAGATTCCTCTGAGCCGGGCATTTCCCCCTGTAAACGTCTATCGTATAGGACATTGTTTGAAAAGTGTAAAAGGATATTCCGATCGGCAGCGGTATATCGGGAGTTTTAAGCCCCGATAAGGCGGGAATAACTTTTAGGGAATCCACCGCGAGGGACGCGTATTTAAAGAACCCCAAAAGACTTAAATTAAATATTACGTTTAAAATAAGAGCGGTCTTTTTTGACTTCCGACCGCTCGATTTTTCTATTATTATTCCAAAAAAGAAATTTACGACAATGGAAACAGCCATTAACGCCACGTACTTGGGCTCTCCGAAAGCGTAAAAAAACATGCTGACAATAAAAAGCCACAGGTTGTGCAGCTTTTTAGGTAAAATATAATAAACCGCGAGCGTTACGGCGAGAAAAACAAAAATAAAAAAGAGACTGCTAAAGACCATTTTGGGTTATTGGGTTATCGGCAAAAGTCCGCGCGCTAAAACACAAAAGCTACCCGTTAACGGCGCCGTTCCAGATTTCCGCCATTTTATCGTAATTGGGCGAGAGAAACATGGCGACGTATACTCCCGACTGAAGAACCCGGCATTTTTGCGCGAGGGCGTAATTTTCCGCGTCGTAATTTTCAGATTGAACTTTGACTTCCTCGACCCTTGTTTCAAGCTTTTCGGCGACAGAGTTCCCGGCGTTCTCGTCTTTAGCTTTAATCATAACGACCTCGTCGGGAAAAGAGCCGCTCATCGTGGTAAAAGAAGCCTGAGCCGCGACTTCGTCCGCGGTAATCCCATACAGGTTCATAAGAGATTCGGTTGGAATATCGTTGGCGTTTTCGATGGAAAGGTCGGCAACCATTTGATTTTTAAGTTCGGCTAAATCGACGTCGCCGGAACTCTCCCCGCCGCCGCAGGACGAAAACGAAAAAAGCGCGAGAAACGCGAGGATTAAAATAAACGTCTTTTTCATAAAATCACCTTTAATAAGCGTCTAATTTACGGTGTGCGTAAGAAGATAATTTACCCACTGTTCGCAGCCCTCGTTTGTAAAGTGCATACCCATGTTGTCTAAATCGCTGCAGTATTCTTTTTTAAGCCAGCCGCTCTCATCGTACATAACGGAGCCTACGTCGACAAAATACCACTTGTTTTTAACGCACATATCGAGCAGCATTTTATTGTATTTTTGGATGTTTTGATTGTTAAAAACGTCGCTTAAATTGGAACTCGTAGAGGCAATAGGCGTCATAGACTCGACAAAAACGATTATATTCGGGGATTTTTCGACAATTTTAAATATAAGCTGCTCGTAACTTTCAAGAGCTTTATCAAGCCCGTAAGCTATGTCGTTAATGCCGAACATTATATAGACCTTTTTAGCGCCCGACTTCATAACGCAGTCCTCGACTTTCATTTTAACGCCGTTAAACTTGGGGTGAACGGACTTCTCGTCAATTTCAAACTGCGAATTTATGGCGCCGAGGCTTCCCGAAGTGAACATCTGCGCCTTGCCTAAAGCGCCCGTCGACGCCTGATAATAATTTAACATAAGGCTTATGGAGTCGCCCACAAACGCCGCGTCGTCAAAGTAGCTTTTATCGGCCTTAGGGCTTTCCGGCACAAGACCGAAACCGCCCGCCGAAAGCGAACTGTCGTCAACGGCAGCCTCTTCCGTCGCGGGTTCGCGAACGCCGCCGTTTTCACGCGCTTTTACCTCTCCAAAGCCCGGAACGAACATCACAAGAATCGCCAAAACCGCCACAACCAGCGGCAAGGCGTATGAAACAAACTTTATAACGGTCTCGGTTTTTATTGTAAAATTTCCAAGCGAAAGTTCCCCGTCGTCCGTTTTCGGAGAATCACTTCGGCTGTTCATATGAAGCCTTCTTTAAATAACGCCGAGTCCTAAAATTTCGCAATAGGAACGAAGCGTCATCCTGAATTTAAATATTACGCGTAATGGAACAATTGAATATTGTATCATACATTTTTTTGGTTGTCAAACATGATTTTTGCGTTTTAAGAATTTGTCATATTTCTTTTACACGATATTTTTGTGACATTTAGTTTAAAAACGGCGGTTTTATTTAAAATTTCGGGCGGGAACGCGAATTCCCCTTCTACATAATGATTGACGATTATATTAAGAGCGGCGGACTTTTGATTTTCGGGAACGATTTCTATCTTCCCTTCTCCCATCACGCTTTCATAATTCATAGTAAACCCGCAGGGAGTTTTGCCTTTTATAAGCTTGTGAGAGCAGTCTAACAAAAACGCGGCTCTGTTATCTTTTTTAATGAGGTCTGTTTTTCTTCCTTCTTGAGCGGAGTGAAAATAAAACGTAAACCCGTCTTTAAAAGTATAACCGAAATTAAGGGGAACAATATACGGAAACCCGTCCCCGTTTAGGGCGATTTTTATCGTATCGCACTTTTTTATGATTTTTTCCGTTTCTTCCGATGAAGTTACTTCTCTGTCTTTTCTTCTCATTTAAGCGTTTGACAATATTATTTTTATATGCTATAATTTTTAAAATTTTTTAACGGAAATACGATATGTCTAAATTTTGCACATTCTTTTCAGGCAGTTCAGGCAACTGCTCATATGTTGGGTATTCCGGCGAAGGGATACTAATAGACGCGGGAGTCAGTGCGAAAAAAATAGCGGAAGCTCTTAATAACGCCAAAATCGATATAAACAAAATAAAAGCGATTCTTATAACTCACGAGCATATAGACCACGTAAAGGGTCTTAGAGTTTTTTTGTCTAAAAGAAACGTTCCCGTTATAGCGTCGTCAAAAACCGTTTTGGCTCTTAAAAAGATGAACGAATACAAAAACATAGATTTTACGGCGATGGACGGGAAATGCCATATAGGGAGTTTTTTTGTCGAAAGCTTTAAGGTTTCGCACGACTGCGCCGACGCGAGAGGATATAAGATCACCCTCCCCGACGAAAGGAAAATTTCGGTTATAACGGACACGGGTCGCGTTTCGGACGATATTATAGAAATCGCGAAAGGCAGCGACCTTGTTTTTCTTGAGTCAAATTACGACGAGCATATGCTTTTAAACGGCTCTTACCCTTTTGTCACTAAAATGCGAATCGCCTCCGAGACCGGCCATTTATCGAACAAAGACTCTTCGGAAGCCGCTTTAAAGTTAGCGAAATCGGGCGCCACAAGGATTATTTTATGTCATATAAGCAGAAATAACAACACGGAAGAACTGGCTTTAAACGCCGCCCGCCGAAAACTCATGGAAAACGGCGTAAACGCGGATACGGACTGTAAAGTAGCGGTCGCGCCGCAATGCGGTACTTTAACCGAAATCCTTTAAAATAAAAACTTAAAAATCGCGCTTATTTGTGGTATTCAACGCCTTTGTTTATAGTAAAAGCGCGGTAAATCTGCTCTAAAAGCATAACTCTAAAGAGCCTGTGAGGGAACGTCATTTTTGACGCCGACATTTTAAAATCGGCTTTTTCTTTAACCTCATCCGACAGCCCGTTTGAGCCACCTATAATAAACGATATTTCGCTTTTTTCAAGCGAAATTTTTTCTATAAATCGGGCGAAATCAAGGGAACTCATTTCCTTTCCCTCAACGCACATGGCGACCGTATAGCCTTCCATTCTTTTTATAACCGCCTCCCCCTCTTTTTTAAGGGAAGCCTCGATCTCTTTCCCGGATGGGTTTTTAGATAAGGCGGCCGGCGTTATTTCGTAAATTTTAAGGGAGCAAAACGGCTTTACGCGCTCTATATACATGGAACACGACGAAACGAAGCAAGGCTCTTTCATTTTCCCGACGCATATTAAATTTATATGTAACATGATTAAATAAAAAACAGAGCTACTATAAAGGCGATATGAAAAACGGCTAAAATCGGCAGCGTTATCATAAATTTTTTCTTTTTGATCTTGTGGCGGATAAGTCTCATCGTGACGAACATCCCTAAAGCGCCGCCTAAAGCCCCGAATACTAAAAGAACGCTTTCGGGGATTCTTCTTTTTCCCGCCGCCGCCGCTAACTTGTCATACATCGTTAAAAAGAACGATACGAACGTTATTACGGCAAAATATATGAGAATTATCGTTTTATACATAACGCGCTAAATTCTAAGGTTTTTATTCTATTATCATAAACTGCTCTTTATTTCTCTTTTTGACTTCCGGTTTTTCATTCCCGTGACCGCAGGCGACCGAAATTAAAAATTCGTAATCTTCGGGGATTTTCATAAACTTTTTCCACGGTTTTCCTTTTTCGTCGTTAAGAAGAGCGCCGATAGAGCCTATTATGCAGGTCGAAAGACCTAAACCATACGCCGCTATGGCGATATTTTCAGCCATAATTCCCGCGTCCATGTCGCTTTTGGTCTTTCCGAAGATAAAAAACACGGTGGGAGCGTTGTGGTAGAAGGGATTTACGTCCCACTTTGTGTAAGCTGGAGTATCCCAGCCGATAAGATTTTTAAAGTCCGCGTTTATGCGGTCTAAAGTTTCTTTTCCGCTTACCGCGCGCAAAAAGCAGGGCTGTAGGTTCCTGGCGCTTGGAGCGTACATGGCGCACTCAATTATCGTTTCTATTTGCTGCAAAGTCAGTTTTTCAGGCGTATACTCCCTTACCGTCCTGCGGCGTAAAATAGCGTCCGTTATTTCGTTTTTTATCATAACAATCCCCAAATTCAGAAAAGATTAGAGGGTAAAAATACCCTCTAACCCGCTTTATTGAGCCTCCGGCGCGCCCACAGGGCAGACGCTTTCGCAAGTTCCGCAGTCGATGCAGGTATCGGAGTCGATTACGTATTTGCCTTCGCCTTCCGATATGGCCTCGACGGGGCATTCTCCCGCGCAAGAACCGCAGGAAATGCATTCGTCCGAGATCTTATAAGCCATGCTCAAAACTCCTTTCGCGTTAAGTTTTATTTAAAAAATCAGCTTTTAAAAATATTTTAAAGCGAAGCCGAGATTCTCAATATCGCCCTCGCGTCGCTCGCCGTAATAAACCCGTCGGCGTTAATATCGGCGATTTTATTTATATGAGCGGTCGCGTCCATTAACTTAGCCGAACATCTTAAGGCGATTCTCGCGTCCGCCGCCGTAATTTTGCCGTCGGCGTTAGCGTCGCCCTCCGGGTAATCCTCGGCGACAATCAATTCCCCGCCCGACAGCGAGGATACCGAGGAGTCGTCGTCGGTCGCCGTCGCGGTTAAAACGTAAGTTCCCGCTTTTTCGGGAGTAAAAATAAAATAGCCGCTTCTTACGGGTTCCGACGTTAAAATCGTTTCCCCGTCAAGCTCTATATTAAATACGCAGGAGTAAGACCCGCTCCCGCCTTTTATTTCGGCTATGCACTCCACGCTTTCTCCGATTACGGCAAAGTCTCTGGAAAAGCCTACCGAGGATACCGCGAAGGGCTCTGTAACGGTTATCTCCTCGCTCATAAAGGAAGCCGCTTGAGATCTTTCATCCTCTACGCTTACGCTTACTTTATATGTTCCGCTCTCGGCGGGTCTGTATGTAAAATCAGGACTGCTCCCGTATTCGCCGCTTTCAACGACGGAGTCGTCTTTGTATACGGTAAAGGAGTATTTAAGCTCGCCTTCCCCGCCGCTGACAGAAGCCGTCCAGGAGACGTTCTCGCCTAAAACAAGGGTTTTCTTGTCCGGTTTCAGGGAATCTATCACAATAGGGTCAAAAACGTTAATCTCGGGGCTTTCGGCGCTTTTTTCGTCGCCCGTCGTCATATCGCGGACGGTGACTTTTACTTTGTAAACGCCGTTTTCGGTTATACTGTAAGTGTAATCCGAAAAATCATTATAGCCTCTTTCGGCAATTTTTACGTCGTCCCTGTAAAGCTCGAACGAATATCTGTAATCGCCGCCGCCGCCCGACGCTCTCGCCCTCCATGTTATTTTGCCGTCTTTTAAACCATTTTGGGACGTGACGGCTAAAGAAAGAGCGTTTCCGCCGTCGCCCGGCACTGTGATTACGTTAAGACCCGCGTAAGAGCAGTTGCCCGCTTTGTCGAACGCGTAAATATAAACGGAGTAATCGCCTGAGCGCGAGTTAAAATCATAAATATACATCGTGTGGGACGTCCTGCCGTCGACGGGAGCATATTGATACCATTGAGTTCCCGACGCCCCGTCCTCAAGATTGTAAATCGCGTAATATACGCTCTCGACCGACGCGTTATCGCTCGCGAGACAGGAAACCGTAAACCCCTCAGACGTTAAATCGGTTACGGTTACATCGCTTATCACAGGCGGAATATGGTCGTAAGAGGGATTCGGATTATTATTGCCGCCGTTAAACGATTCCCAGTTTAAACTTGCGCAAAAGTTGTAAGTTTTAGTCCTTCTGTAGTTTTTATTGCTGCAATCGTATAGAGTCGAGAGATTTGCGACGCCGTAAGAGCTTATTACTCTTCTAAAAAAATTTTCAGCCCCGGTATGACCGTTTTGATTCTCGTAATCGGCAAAAAACACGAGCGCCGCCGGATCCGTTATACCTAAGCTCATGCCGTGATTTAAGTAGTTTATAACGTAATTTCTGGCGGATTCGTCTTGAACCGACATACTCTCTGAAGTCGCCAAAAAAACCGCTAAACGCGACGCTTCGTTATCGTTTAAAATTCTGCCTTCCCAAGAGGACGACGTGACGATCTCATCGTAAAGTTCCGTCCCCAATATACTGACAGCCTGAGAAGGGTTAAGAGATACGATTTGTTTTAAAAGGTTTAAGGCGTTCGTGGCGTGCCAGCCTAATTTCCCCAGGCTCACCGCGCCGTTGTCGTTTTTTAAGACGGTGGAGTACTGCCCTTCGTTCGATATGATTATGTACACGGCGGCGTTTAATATCTGGTCGAAAGTGGGCGCGGCTAAAGCGGCGTATGGAAAAGACAAGACTACCGCGGCCGCCGATAATAAAACGCAGACAGCTTTCAAAATCCGCTTTTTCATGCTTTCCCCCGAATTTAGTTCTCTCCCTACGTAAACGCAAGTATATGTTATCACTTTTACATAAAGAGGTCAACCTTTAATAGCGGTGTTTTCGGATTTATGTTAATCGTGACAAAATTAGTAAAAATTTTTGTAAGCTATTACGATTTAATCTAATTTCGCGGAAACACGAAGGGCGGTTCTCGCGTCCTGGGCGCTGATTTTTCCGTCGTTGTTCGCGTCGGCTTTCTCTTTTTGCGCGTTAGTTAAATTCCCTATTGACGCGGAGTATCTTAAAATCATCCTAGCGTCCTGCGCGTCAATTTTCCCGTTTCCGTTTACGTCGCAGTCGACGCTTCCGCCGAAAGCCGCTTCCTCGGCATACGAAAGAGAAATCCAGCCCGTTTTGCCGTCGTAGGCGACTTTGCCCCATGAGCCCGAAACCTCGGCGACGGAAACTACCATTCCTTTTGGAATAGACGCGCCTAAAAGAGAATAAGACGAACCGGGACCGCTTCTCATTCTAAGGGGATCGCTTTCGGTGTTTATTCTATATTTTCCGGTTTTATAAACCTTCGCGGACGGCGACGCGTCAGACGAGCCAAAAGCGAGGTTCTTAGCGTAATTGTAGGCGGCTTTTCGCCTGTCGGGGCTTTTTGACGCGGTTTTGTCTTTTAAAGACGCGCTGTAAAGCGTATCGAGAGCGACGTCTCCGCCGTTCGCCGCGCTTTTCGCCGCGTTCGCGACTCTCTCCGCTCCGTTAGAGCCGATCTGATTTTCAACGTCCGCAAAGTAAACGAGCGCCCTGGGGTCTTTAATTCCCAATGATTTTCCGTGACTTACGTAACCTTTAATGTCTTTGTAGGAAGTCGCGTCCTGCGTTTCCCTGCCTTCTTTCGTGCCTAAAAGCGCTTTTACCTTAGCCGCCTCTGAGCTTGTAAAAGCTCTGTCGTTCCAGCTTTTTTCAGAAGCCGTCATAATTTCGTTAAAAAGGTCTTCTCCGAGGATTTTTTTGGCGTTCGGCTCGTTTTTCCTCGCTATATCTCTTAACAGCAAAAGAGCCCTAGACGCGTGCCAGCCGATTTTACCTATGCTCGCGGCTCCGTTGTCTTTAGGGGCGACGGCGTCGTAACCGCCCTCTTTTTCGTATATAAAAATCTGAGCCGAGCTTACTATATCGTCGTCCGTGTAAGCGCCCGACGGTATAAAAGAAAACGCGAAAGCGAGGAAAACCAAAAGCGCGCATACAGCGCTTTTTATTATTTTTTTCAAAAGAATTAGCTCCTTTAATAAAGTTTAGACCCAAAGTCTTGAGAGAAATTTTTATTTTTTACAGGGGCGGTTATGGATTATAACATATATTTCCCATTTTGTCAAATTTCCCGTTTTGGCGCCCGCGATTCTTGACATAACTTAACTTTTGCGCTATAATATACGATGTGGGATTAGGGGGCGATCACATGAAAAATAAACTTTTCGGAAAAGATATTCCCCCTAAGTGCCTCTATTGTTCTTTTGGAAGCTTATCTTACGCGGGCGACGAGATTCTCTGCTCTTTGACGGGAATCAGAAGCCCCGACTCGTACTGTAAGAAATTTAAATACGACCCTTTAAAAAGAACGCCCGAAAAACCTAAAATCATGGACGCCTTTTCCGAGGACGACTTTAAACTTTGATTTTAACGTCTTAATTTTTGGAGAAACACTATGGCTCTTTCAACTTTGCGCGCTTTTAAGGTTATTAACGCCGATTTCGTAAACTCCGTTAATAAAAACAAAAAAATAGAACTTGGCTTTTCCTATTCCTATAACGTTAAATACTCTGAAAGCAACGCTTGCGTAGGCGAGTTTTTAGCCAGGATCGCCGATAAGGAGGATGAAAAAGAATTCCACCTCAACGTTACCGCCACCGGGCTTTTCGGTTTTACTGAAAACGCTAAAAAAGAACTGCTGCACGTGGAAACGTATAACGCTCTTTTCCCCTACGTCAGGGCGTTTGTCACGACCTTTACGTCTAACGCGGGTATTCCCCCTATAATCATTCCTTTTATTGATATTTCTAACAAAGAAATATACCGATTTGAACTCGGCAAAAACGGCGAACACTTAAGTCCCGACGACTTTGTGAACCCGTATGACGACAATCAAAAATAAGAGGCGATTTATCTTTGTTAAACGATTTTACGGGCATATATTCTCTTATGCTCACGCCTTACAACGACGACAAAACCGTAGATTATGAAACTTACGAAGAGTACTGCGACTTTACGGCGGAAAAAAATCCCGATCACTTTTTCGCGGTGTGCGGAAGTTCCGAACTATCTCTTCTCACCCTGGAAGAGAGATTAAAATTAGCGTCGCTCTCGGTAAAACACAAAGGCTTTGCTACCGTCGTGGCGACCGCCAACATGGAAAAGGATTTTAACGACCAAATTGAAGAAGTAAAACGTATGTCCGACACGGGCGTGGACGGTCTTGTTTTTACTACTAAAGGGCTTGGAAACGAACCGCGGAAGCTTGTGGAATACATAGGGAACCTTAGAAGATATACTTCTCTTCCCGTTTTAATGTATGAGTTCCCGGGCCTTACTCCGCACAACATCACGGGCGAAACTTACGGGAGGCTTGTAAAAGAATGCGGAATATCGGGTATAAAGGACACGACTCGAACATTAGACGGAATTAAATCGAAAATTGACAATAAACGCGATTCCGTCGTAATTCAAGCCAATATACCTTATCTTTTAGACTCTTATAAAGCGGGCGCGAGAGGCGTTATGGCGACTCCCACGACGTGCGGCGTATCTTTCTTCAGGCGGTTTCACGACGCCTTTATTAAAGGCGATTTAAAAGAAGCCGAAAGAAGATATAACGAGATAATTCTCCTTGACAACGCGTTAAACGCCCACAAGTTCGGAAACTCCGCTAGATACTTAGCGAAGTTGCAGGGCGTTAAAAACATGAAAATTATAAGCAGAGCCGTCCCCTCTTTAACTCCCGCCGACATGAGATCCTTAGAATCTTTTTACGCTTTCTCAAAAGAAAACGGACTTATGAAATAATTTTAAAGCGCGTCGATCAATTAAGATTTCGCGCTTTTTTGGTTTAATGACTATGGAAAATAAAGATGAAAAACTTATCGAAAAAGAATTATCGTCGCAAAAAATATACGACGGAAGACTTCTTCACGTATATAAAGACAAAGTGATTCTCCCCAACGGCAAGACGTCCTACAGGGAGTATTTAAAGCACAGGGGCGCGGCGGCTATCGTCCCTTTAACGGAAAATAACGACGTAATAGCCGTAAGACAGTATCGGTACCCCTTAAGGCGCGTGACGATAGAAATCCCCGCCGGAAAAATAGACGAGGGAGAAGAGCCCGTTGACGCCGCTCTGAGGGAACTCAGCGAGGAAGCGGGGATAACGTCCGCTAAATTAAAATACATAGGCGGACTTCTCCCGTCAGTCGCTTATACCGACGAAGAAATACATATGTACATAGCGACGGATCTCGTCTTCGGAACGCCCCACGCCGACGAGGACGAGTTTCTTGAAATAATAAAAATCCCGCTGTCGGAATTTGTCAATAAAATCTTGGACGGCGAGATTAAAGATTCAAAAACCCAGGCGGCAATACTTAAAACCGCGTTACT
>CAYUEV010000040.1:0-14306 GCA_964443825.1 uncultured Eubacteriales bacterium | reverse complement strand
CCCGTGGGACTGAATAAAATAAGCGAACATTTCATATAAAAACTTCTCCTTAACAATTTTTAGGCGCTTTCTAATCTCTAATCACTATTCGCTAATCGCTGCTCGCTACTCGCCGTCAACTAACCGCTACCTGCTAAAATCGCGCGAAACGCGGCGGAAAGCGTTACGATTCCGACTTTTTGGCCACGTCGAAATGGTACTTTACTATACCTAAATCAACTTTAGAGAACGGGCCTTTTTTGTCGATTACGTCCACTGTTCCGTCGGATTTAAGGTGAAATTGGAACTTTTGCTGGTTCATGGCGGTGGGGGCTAAAAGAGCTAATTCCACGCCTTTTTTAAACCACTCGGGCATATCGCCGTCGCAAACCGCTACCTGCTCTATGGTTTTGGACTTGCGGCTTCTCCCCTGGTTTTCCCCGTATCCTACGGCGATGGCGATTGAAAATCGTTCTCCCGCCAAAATATCCGCGGGCGCGTTTTTGGTCTTGGCCATCCCCACCCAACAAGTGTTAAGCCCTATCTGCTGTAAAAACAATACGACTTTTTCCCCGTAGTAACCTACTAACTCGTCAAGGTCTTTGTCGTCTTTCCCGACGCAGGCGACGGCGCTGGGAGCGCTAAACAGCCCCGAAGCCTTTGTAAATACGCTTTTAAACGTCTTGCCCGCGTCCTCTAAAAACTGCAAGTGAAGTCCGCTCTCTTTATTGCAGGCGTCTATAAACTCGCGGATTTCCTTTACTTTTTCAGGCTCGATGGGTTTTGGCAGGTAAGTTCTCACTGAATGTCTTGCTAAAATCGCTTCTGTTTCGGTCATTTTTATCCACTCCAAAATTTTATTTTGGCGAAAACAGAATAAACAAGCGTCGTTTTGTGGTTTTATTCTACTATCGTCCACTCAAAAATATTTTTATAAATATTGTTAATATCGCAATCGGCCGCGGGAGTTATTTTATTGGAATAAATCAGCGCGCCGCTTCTAAACGCTATGGGAGCGAAAGGCATATTTTCTAAAAAAGAATCCGTAAACGCGCCCAAAGATATATTGCCGTTTACAAACTCGTTATAAGCTTTTCCGACGGCGTCGTCCGGGTTCGCGCCGTAAACCTCGCCCGAAGAGCCGAAAAGCGACGACATATTCATATCGAGCGGGAGTTTTATTTCGCCGATATATAAATCGCACCCGCCTCCCTGAACCGCAGACATATATTCGTCCCACGGAAGCTCTAAAATATTTACGTTTATGCCGATATTTTTAAGGTTTTCTTTGATTTCCCCGGCGGCGGCGGTTTTAAAGCCGTTGCCGGCGTACACGGCGAGATTGTAGCTTACAGAGCCTTTATACCCTTCGCTCTTCATAAGCTTTTCAGCGCCGTCGTAATCTAACGTAAGACCGCTTATATCGTACCCGCTCTCGGATAAAACGTGCCATTCGGGGTGATAAGGAGTGGCGGCGGGGACGGCGTAGTTCTTAAACGAGTTTTTAGCTATGGACTGCCTGTTTATCGAATAATAAACGGCCTTTCTGACGTTTTCTGAACCGAGCGCGAAAGAATTTTGGTTGAATCCCAAAAACACGAGATTCGTGAGATTCGCTTTCGATACTCCGGCGCTCGCCCTCGAATATGAGCCGCTCGAAAAATCGTCAAAATAAGCGTCGATTGACCCCATTTCATAAGTGTGGATTAAAGTGGACGACTCCGGCACGTCGATTAAATTTATTGTTTTAATCGAGGGTTCGCTCTCTTTTCGATAGGAATTGTAAATAAGACTGAATCCCGTCTCGTCGTTTTTAACGCTGTAAAGGCCCGTTCCGATGGGAAAACTGTCTTTGTTTGACGCCGTGGAATTTTTAACTATCGGGAAATTTAAAGAGTCGGCGGCTCTTTTCGCGTCGCCCTTTACGCTAAAATTAACCGTGTCGCTTCCCGAAGCTTTGCATGAGGATATATTGAGAAGCTCGCTTTTGTAGTTTTCGGATTTCTTAGCGGCGTTAAAGGAGTACAAAACGTCGGCGGAGGTTACCTTGCCGCCGTCCGAAAAACAGCTCTCGCCGTTAAGTTTTACCGTCAGCACGGAGTCTTTAACGCTTGATTTTTCGGCTACGCAAGGCTCCGCTTTAAATGAATCGTCCAAATGAAAAAGAGGCTCGTAAATAAGCGAAATAAGGCTTAAATTAAGGTCTGTGCCAATGAAAAACGGGTTAAGAGAATCGCCGCTCGAATAGCCTAAATTAAGAGCGTCTGACGTTTCCCTTAAAACGGAATGGTCTTCTTTTTCGGCGTCGCCCTCGCTTACGACCACAGTCCCGCCGCAGCTTGAAAAAATCGCGGTCATAACGGAAAATATTAACGTCAGGGCGATTATTTTATATGTCAATTTCCTGTTGCAATTCATTATTTTAAATTATTTGCACGCTTTCGGCTGATTTCGCTTTACCCGTTTTTTCATCGATTTCAAAAACGCAGCCTTCCATTTTATAAGGTCCGGCGGCCTCGTCGAATCTTTCGGGCATATGGGTTTTTAATTTAGCGATCGCCTTTTCGGGCTTAACTCCCAAAACCGAGTTTACGCTCCCCGTCATGCCGAGATCCGTAATATAGCCCGCGCCCAAAGGCAAAACCGTCGCGTCGCTGGTTTGAACGTGAGTGTGAGTGCCGAAAACCGCCGAAACTCTCCCGTCAAGGTAAAAGCCCATGGCGCGTTTTTCGCTAGTCGCCTCCGCGTGAAAGTCGAGGAGCTTTATCTTGCAGGACTTGACTTCTTCCTCGTTTAAAATGTTGTCGATAACATAAAAGGGATTGTCGAAAGAATCGAGATACACCGTGCCTATTAAGTTGATTACGGCGGCTTTTACATACCCTTTGTCGATTATGTAATAGCCCCTCCCCGGCGCGTCTTTGTAAAAATTGGCGGGGCGTATTAAAGGCGTGGTTTCGTCGTTAAATTTATTGTATATTTCCTGTTTTTTAAACGCGTGATTGCCCGTCGTCACCACGTCCGCTCCGCTTGTTAAAATATCGGCTACGGAGTTCCCGGTTATTCCGTTCCCGGGGGCGGAATTTTCGCCGTTCACGACGCATATGTCGATTTTATTAAACTTTTTAAAAGCGGGAAGGGTCTTTCTTAAAAACTCACACCCGCCTTTTCCTACAACGTCGCCAATCGCTAAAATATTCACAAAAAACACCGACCGGGAAAAGCGCTATTTTAAATTCGATTTTTAAAGAATGCGCCGGAGATCATAAACCTCCGGCAAAATTTTTATTTCGCGTAATCCGATACGCGGCTCTCTCTTATTATGTTTACTTTAATTTGACCGGGATATTCGAGTTCGTCCTCAATCCTTTTAACTATATCCCTCGCCATAAGCGTCATTTCGTCGTCGCTTACGACTTCGGGCTTTACCATAATTCTGACTTCGCGTCCCGCTTGAATGGCGTATGATTTCTCAACGCCGTCGAACGACGTCGCGATCTCTTCTAATTTTTCAAGACGCTTTATGTAATTTTGAACGTTTTCGCGCCTCGCTCCGGGTCTCGCCGCCGATATAGCGTCCGCCGCCTGGACTAAGCAGGCGACTACCGTCTTCGGCTCTACGTCGCCGTGGTGCGCGGCTATAGCGTGAACTACGGCTTCGTTCTCCTTGTATTTTTTAGCGTACTCCACGCCCAACTCAACATGAGATCCGTCGACCTGGTGGTCGAGCGCCTTGCCTATATCGTGCAAAAGACCCGCTCTTTTGGCGGTCTTAACGTCCGCCCCCAACTCAGACGCCATAAGTCCCGCTATATAGGAAACCTCGAGCGAATGATTCAACACGTTCTGACCGTAGCTCGTGCGGTATTTTAATCTGCCTAAAAGTTTAACCAACTCCATATGAAGTCCGCTTACGCCCGCGTCAACGACGGCTCTCTCGCCGGCGTGCCTGATACTCTGCTCTACTTCGCGCTTTGATTTTTCGTATGTCTCCTCGATTCTGGCCGGATGTATTCTGCCGTCCATAATGAGCTTTTCAAGAGTTAAGCGCGCAATCTCTCTCCTAACGGGGTCGAAGCTCGATACGGTTATCGTTTCGGGCGTGTCGTCGATAATAAGATCTACGCCCGTAATCGTTTCCAGAGCTCTGATGTTGCGGCCTTCGCGCCCTATTATTCTGCCTTTCATCTCGTCGCTGGGAAGCGTAACCACGGATACGGCGGCTTCGCTCACTTGATCCGCCGCGCATCTTTGAATGGCGGACGTAATAATCTCCCTCGCCAATTTATCGGCGTCGTCTTTATACTGTTGTTCGACTTCAAGGATTTTTAAGGCTTTTTCGTGCGTCAACTCGCCTTCAAGGTTTTTAATAAGGTAGTCCTTAGCCTGATCTTTGGTAAAACCGGAAATTTTTTCAAGCATTTCGAACTGGCTCTTTTTGAGTTGTTCGGCTTCCTGCGTTTTGACTTCCGCGTCTTTGATTTTTTTGTTGAGAGACTCTTCTTTCTTTTCGATATTGTCCAGTTTTCTTTCAAGATTTTCTTCTTTCTGGACTAATCTTCTCTCCTGTTTCCTAAGTTCGTTTCGTCTTTCGGACGTTTCCTTTTCTAAGTCGGTTCGCTGTTTGTGTACCTCGTCTTTCGCTTCGAGTATGGCTTCTTTCTTTTTTGATTCAGCCTCCGATAAAGCTTGACTGACAATCCTGTTGGCTTCCTCGTTAGCCGAACCTATGACTGATTCGGCGACTTTTTTTCTGTGTATCTCGCCTAAAACGAAACCAACGACGCCAAATACGACGGCGGCAATAATAATAAGAGCTATTGCCAAACCGAGTTTCATGCTTAGTTTGCACCTCCATTTGAGAAGTTCGTAATAGATATTGAAAAGGAAGAGCGGAAAAAACTAAATATCGTTATTTACTTTGCATGAATCAAGTTTTAAATCTATATTAAAAGCCTTTTGACTCTGTCCGATTCTAAAATCTATGGATTGATTACCCGAAAACGGGTTTTAAAAAATTCTTAAAAATAATGCGCTAAAATATGCGAATAAAACAATAACGCATTATCTATTCTATTTTATACCCTGCCGCCGTTATTGTCAAGCGTTTAAAATTATTTAGATTATAAATTAAGTCGATTGCCGCCCCTTAAATCAAAAACAGAAAAAAGCAAACGAGGTGAGAAAATCCCGCCTCGCTTTTATATAGGACAATGTCTTGCAAAGAACGGAAAACCGAAACTGACCGCTTAACGCGACTTGCGGATTTTCACCGTTCAAGACTCCTTTATAATTTATCAGCGCAAGTCAAACGGACGACTAAACGCCGATAAAGCCCGCTATCACCTTTGAAATAAGGACGATTACTCTGGCGATAAATTCCACAACCGGGGAGAGATCGGCGGAATCCCAGTCAAAATCGTCAAAAGCGCTGGAGTCGGAGTTCTTAAAGAGCTCGCTTAACATATCGACGGTGTATTTAACCGTGCCTCTGACTTTTATTTTTACAGTGGAATCAACGTTGTCGATTCTGAAAATGTCGACCTGTTCAGGATAGATTCCGTCCTCGGGAGCCGTCTTGTCGATTATGTAACGACCGACCCAGCCCGTTTTCTCATCGGCGCCTTCGGCAAGAGGAGTAAACTCGGTCTGACTGGACGTCTTAAGGTTATAGGTCTTTTGACTGTCGCCTTTGCCACGCGTATAGGAAACCTGATATGTGTCGGGGTGATACTCGTACTTGTCGTTATCTAATGGAATTCTCACCTCGAAGAACAGCGTCTCGTTATCGTAAACCACTTTTTTATTGCCGTAATCGTATGGTTTAAATCTGTCCTCCGGCTTGATCTTAGTTGTAGTTGTATTGCCTTGCGCATCTTTTATATATATATAGCCGCCCGTGGTATCCTGCACTCTTTGGACTTTGTAGTAGTCCGAAGTCGGGAAACTGTATTCAAAGCAATCGTTAAAAAGATGGTATTCCGAAAGGCAAACAGTAATGCCCTTATCCGCGTCCTCGGCGGTAGGACGGACGGCGAACATATCTTGAGAAGTCTTTTTGATCTGATACGAGATATTAGGTTCGCCCGTAACAGTGTCGAAAGCGTCGCTTATGACGGCGTTAGTCGGGAAGGCGAGCATCCTTACGCTCGAAGGCTCTATATAGTCCGCGACGGAAACGTAAAATTCCAACGGCTTGTTGACAGGACACTCGTAAGCGTATGGAACGGTTTTGACGTCGGTCGTGGAGCCGTCCTCGTTTTTAATAACGTACCGGTAATCTTTGCCGTACTCGTAGCCCATGTACTTTCCGACATAGTCGTTTCTGTATTTGCCAAGATCATACCCTTTGATAAACTCGTCCATTTCTCCGAAAACGACTTCGCATTTGCCCCCATCGGCGGCGTAAGACGCTATCGACAGCGAACAGAGAATCATAACGACCGCTAAAAGAGCGGCGGCAACTTTTTTCATAAAATTCACCTCATTTTGTTTAAAGCGGGAAACCCCGCCCGGCGTAAGCCGCAAGTTACAAAACGCTACTCTAAGATAATCTACCGACATTGTAACCCGCTTTAAGCTAAATGTCAAGCGTTTTTTTATATTTTAAGGCGGTCGGGTGAAGAATTTTATCGTTCGTTTTTCGCGATTTTTCTCAATTCGTTCCTATCGATTTTTTTCATTCTGTTGCGGGGAAGTTCTTTCAAAAAGATATACTCTTTAGGGACTTTGTATTTTTCGAGGCGGGAAGATAAAAACCGCTTTAAGTCGTTCGCGTCGATTTCGCCCGTTTCGGGAACGGCGAAAAGAAGCGGAATCTGCCCTAAAACGCCGTTTTTGTCATCGGTTCCAATAACCGCGCACTCTCTCATATCGCGGTATGAAGACGCCGTATTTTCAATTTCGACGGGGCTAATCTTTTTGCCGCCGGAGTTTATTATATCGTCCGTTCTTCCCGACATATAAATAAAGCCGTCCGAATCTTTGTAAACGAGGTCGTTCGTGTACAACGCGCCGTCTTTTATGGTTTTCAGATTCGTCTCGGGACGGTTAAAATAGCCGTCCATAATCATATCGCCTTTAATCGTAAGGCGGCCGGCGGTTTCCTGCGAGAAAGCGTCTTTTTCTTTTCCGTCTTCGTCCAAAATTTTAATCTCAGCCGAGTTTAGGGGTTTTCCAAGAGAATTTTTCTTTTGCGGATATTTTTTTAAATCGAGGAATATAACGCCGCCCGTTTCGGTAGATCCCCAAGTGTTGTAAATTTTCGTATCGGGAAGCGCGTTTAATAATTTTTCTTTCGTCCCGGAACTTAAAGACCCCGCGCCAATATCTATAAATCTTAATTTATTGAAAACGACAGCGAACTTATCCCCCATTAAACGTAAAAGCAGCTCGACCGACGCCGGAACGAGCGTGACGCCCGTGCAGGAGTATTTTTCCATATTAGTTTTAATTTCACGAGGAAAAGAAAACCCGTCGCACAATATTACGGAGCCGCCGGCATATAAGTTTGTCCTGAGACAGCGAAGACCTAAGGAAGAACTTAATGGAAGCGGCAGGAGAACTATATCGGAAGGTTCTATCCCAAGACCTTCTTTTGTGTTTAAAGTTATCGCTTTTATCGCCCTATAGCTTAACACGACCCCCTTGGGCTCTCCCGTAGTTCCCGTCGTAAAAAGTATTTCGGCGGTGGAATTTTCGTTGGGCTCGGTATACGAAGGCGCGCCTTCATTGTTTTCAAAAGTTTTATTAAGAACGCAAAGCGGCAGAATATTAAATTCCCCGCCTTTAAGCTCTAAATCCGTTAAAAACGCTTTAGGCTTTATGTAATTATAATTTTTTAAGAGAGTTTCCTCCCTGAAAGTCTTATCGACAGGAACGGGCGCGGCGCCTATATACTCCAAAGCGAAAAACGAAATCACGTATTCTAAAGAGGAATACGCCGTTATTAAAACTCTGTCGCCTCGCTTTATTCCTAAACTTAAAAGTCGCGAAGCTTCCGATTTTATTTTTTCGGAAAATTCTTTATAAGAAAGTTTTATATCGCCTTTCGCGACGGCTGTTTTATCAGGGGTTTTTAACGCGTTTTCGAGGATAGCCCCCACGACGGTATCGTAGCTCATTTTTCGAGCCTTTTAACCGTGTCGACTATAGCGTCTAAAGAGTTTAAGTTTTCAGGCGTTATTTCGTCTATATCGAACGTAATATTAAACTCCATCGAAAGTTCCGACACAAGCGTGATTATTGAAATGGAATCGAGTATCCCGTCGTCCACCAAGCGGTTTGACGAGTTAAAGTCGATTTCCGGGAAAACCTCTTTTAGTAAAGCTTCTATTCTTTCTCTTTCGTCCATCTTTTTCACCTTTTTTAAAAATTAAAATATATAAACGGGTTGTAAGTTCCCGCCATGGCGTAAGTTATATCGAGAACAAAGAGCGCCGCCATGGAAATCACTCTTAATATATCGTAAGCTTTTTCCCATTTTGGAGGGACTTTTTCACTTATTTTTTTAGCTATCGGGAATATAAATATTATTCCGGCGACTAAAAAGAGCTTATACTGCCCAAGCCAGTATAAGGCGGTTCTGTCGCCCCACTTGTTCCCGTTTAAATGGAACATGGATCCGTAATAAGAGAACGCCGCGCTTAAACTGTCCGCTTTAAATATTACTTTTCCCAAAAGCACAATAAAAAATGTGGATACAAAGCCCAAAATATTGTCGGCTTTTTTGTTTTTAAGCGGTTTTTTGTACTGTTCAAGGTATATGCAAATAAACTGTATAAGTCCCCACACGACGAACGTCCAGTTAGCCCCGTGCCATATGCCCGTGGAAATCCACACTATAAAAAGCGTAAAGAAAGAGCTTACCGCCGCCGCCGTTTTTCTGTTCGTCTTTTTAAGAACGGCTTTTCTTATTTTGACGCCCGGACCTAAAGACAAGGGGTAGTATAAGTAGTCCCTGAACCATGAGCCTAATGAGATATGCCATCTTCTCCAATATTCCGTAACCGATTTGGATATATAAGGGTAGTTGAAGTTTTCGGGGAACTTGAATCCGAACATAAGCCCTAATCCTATCGCCATATCGGAATAACCCGAAAAATCGTAGTAAATCTGGAGCATAAAAGACAACGCGCCGATCCAGGACAAGGCGACTGAAAGTTCCCGCCCCGCCCCGCCAAAGGTAAGGTCGGCGACGCTCGCAAGCTGATTGGCGAGAATAAGCTTTTTTGAAAGCCCTATTGTAAAACGCCACGCGCCCGCGCTAAAATTTTCAAAAGTATGAGTTCTGTTTTCTATCTGTTCCGCGACAGAGCCGTAACGCACTATGGGACCGGCTATGAGCTGAGGGAAAAACGCGATATAAAGCCCTACGTTTATTATATTTTTCTGGGCTTTTTCATGACCCCTGTATACGTCTATTACGTATGACAAAGCCTGAAAAGTATAAAAAGATATACCGATAGGGAGGGCTAAAAAGCTAAAGCCCCCTTCTATAATATGAAAACTGTCAAGAAGCCAGTTTAAGTATTTAAATATAAACAGCGTTCCGAGATTATAAACGCAGCTTAAGGCGACTATTAGTCTGCCCCCCCCCGTTCGCCCGCCGGAGCGCTTCGATAAAATCAAACCCAAGAGCCAGTTTACGACTATTGACGCCGCCATTAGAAAAACGTAAAAAGGCTCTCCCCAGGCGTAAAAGAAAAGAGAAACAAGCAAAAGCCAAATATTGCGAAACTTTATATTTTTACAAAAAGGCAAATAATAAATCAGCGTCGCGATAGGCAAAAATAAAAACAAAAATACCGAATCGGAAAAAACCATCTTAATAAAATCCTTGCGAATAAGCGTCTGAATTTAACGAAATCACGAAATCGCGCTTTATTCTTTAGTTAATACCTCGACGTCGGGAATATGGCTGTATATCATCACGACCGTATCGGGATCGTTCTTTTCTATGTAGGCGTTTACGCTCCCTTTAAAATGTCTTAGATCTATAACGTCGACGTCTTCGGCGAAGCCGCACATATAAGGGTAAATAAAGTTGGCGTAAGACTCCTTTAAAACAAGTATTCTCTTTCCGTCTTTAAGGTTATTGTTGTGAATTTCCACTAAAGACTGATCGCCGTAACCATAAAAATGAAATTGCCACCTGTCGTATACGCTTTTTCCCTTTAGCATATCATAATTAAACAAAGTCTCGCTTATGCCGCCGGTAAGAGTTTTATTAAGAGCTCCAAGAAAAACGGTAAGGTTGGTTTTATATTTAGGAACTACAACGGGAAAATCTTCGGGTCGCGTATAAACTCTCGTAACTTTCCGTCCTTGACTACCTAAAAATGAATCCTCCTCTGTTTCTATATTGTAATTCTCCTCGTCGAATATGGAAGTATCTATTTTGTACCCCGCCGTTTTATTTAAGGCGTCGGCTAAATACCCGCAGGCTTTAAGACCCGCTTCCGGCGTCCAGTGATGATCGGTTATAAAATAAGATGAATCATTATCTAAGCCCTCATTTTCCATATAATCTTTACAATAAACGCAGTTAATATTATATTTTCTGATAAGCTCGTTCTGATATTTCTCTTTCTGGATGGCGTTATCTTTTATAGCCCCCATATAATCGTCCGACAGTTCCCCCGTTTTATGAGGAACTTTAAAAAAAAGAAAATCTCTCCCCTCCGATTCAATTTTCTTTTGAAAATCGCTTAATTTTTTGACGTTATCAGCGGCGGCGTCGTCAACAGGGGTATAAAAAGTAAGGTATCCGTTCCCAAGTTCTAAAACTGTTTCGCCGTTTAAAACGGAACCCGACTGCGCCGTAGTCATATTCATACCGCATATATATTTACTCCACGCTCTGTTCAAATGCAAAAGCGGAATTCCGAAAATGTAAGATTCGGAATTCATAATATCTGTAACTTTCTTCTCAATTTCGTCAACCTTGTAGTCAAAGTAAGACACGTTGTTTATCATGTTTTTAATAGCTACTATAAGTCTGCCGCCCGAAAGAGCGGCTTCATTGTCAGAAGACTGATTTGAAAATGGATATTCATTTTCACCAGTATAAGAAGACCGCGCGTCGTCTCTTCCCAAGATCTTATCTACAGTTTCAGGAACTCTCGGAATTACGGCGGAAACGAATATCGCGTAAACTATAGTAAACGACAAAATTAATGTTACTTAAAGCTGCACAATATCTTTAGTTGATCACTAGGCTTACACTATGCTTCAAACACTTTATTGACAGTATATTTCAATTCGGACAATGCGCCAAAATACGTTGCGCATATTCTCATTGAGTGTGATTCTCCGAGTCTGTTCGATGGATTTAAATCCGGCAATATGGCGGCAACTTAACAAAATCGACTTTTCACGAATATCCATATACTCCGGAAAACTCCTCGAGCATAAGATACGTTATTTTTTTTTGCGCCACAGAGCATTATCCGCCGCCAAGGTATGCTGTTTCCTTCCAGGAGACGACTTCAATGGTGGTCTTGTAATTGAATTTTTCAGGTCTTGTGACAGATGATTCCCCCCCCCCGTCTCGGAAATGATAGAGGTGCTACAAAACACGTTCAATTTTTTTTGGGAAAGACCAACTATTAAAAGTCAAGGTCTAAAAACGGAAAAAGCTGTGACTTGATGAGAGCGGAAAAAAGGGTACAAAAACCCAGAGCGTCCGGGTGGGCACTCTAAGCGGAATAAGCGGCAAACTGTCAGGTCGGCTGGAATGCTTTCCCGGAAGTCTGTAGGGCGAAAATCAGCCTCACAAGCTTCTTAGCGGCGTGAGAGACAGCGACATTGTATGTTTATCCTCAGACCGTTTCTTAGCAAGGTATGCGGCGAAAGACGGCTCCCGGTGACAGACATATTTGGCGGCATTGAAAAGGGCATAGCGGAGATAGCGTGAGCCACGCTTCTCCATATGGACATAAGCACACGAGACCTTCCGTTTGCCGGATTCGTAGGTAGACGGAGAGAGTCCGGCATAGGCCAGGGGTTTATCCGGCGAATCGAAACGGGAGAAGTCCCCAATCTCAGCCAGAATCATGACGCCCATGCGGTAGCCGACGCCGGGAATCGTGAGGATTGGCGGAGTCATCTCGTCAATGATCGCCTTTATTGGCGGCCTTGACCTCCTCGATCTCTTTGTCTATCTCACGGATCAAGCGGATCGTGTGCTGAAGCTCCAACGACTTCGCAGGCATGGCGGAGCCGATAGAACGCCGGGCGATCTCCCGGATCTCAGCAGCTTTCTCACGGCCATAGCGTCCTTTTGAGGCGTCGGAAAGCAAAGTTTTCAAGTGTGTCAAATTGGCGGCGGCGATCTGAGCCGCACCGGGGAACTCGGTGAGCAAAGCATAAACAGACGCCATGTGCAGTGTCGGCAGCAGCGGATCCAGTTCTGGGAACAGGATGTTGACTAAACGAGAGACGGATTGTTTGAGCTTTGCCCGTTCCCTGACTTTGTCGAATCGGTATCTTGTGAGTGACTTTAGCTCCTCGTTGTGGTATGCTGTGTCTGTGTAGGACTTGAGGTTCACATCAGACATGAGCATAGTTGCAATCGTCCGAGCATCGATGCGGTCGGTCTTAGTCTGGCGAAGGCTGAGACTTTTCCGGTAGAGATTGGTGTGCAGCGGGTTGATGACGTAGGTCGTCAGACCTTTGTCGAGAAGAAACCCGAGGATGTTGTAGCTGTAGTGTCCGGTAGCCTCAAGCCCTACTTTTATGTTGTCCTGAGGGCGGGTACAGGACTGGATCCGCTGCAACAGCGTCTCGAAGTCTTCCCGGTTGTTGGCAATGGTGAACACGTCGGTCAGGACTTCACCTTCCGAGCTGAGGATAAAGCAGTCGTGCTTATCCTTTGCGACATCGATCCCAACGCAAACCATAGTGATACCTCCAGTATGATAATTTATGATGCTGCATCCACAGAACACTTTGCCTTGTAACCTTGTTCTACATAAACCGTCTGGCGGTATCTAACTGATCAACAAAACAGCAAAGGGCTGTGGTCGGAGCCTTTCCGGAACCGTCTGTGCGGTAGGAGTGCAAAAACCAATCCACAGTATCCTCTACAGTGTAGCACATGACCTTGGAGAGGGTCGCTAATAACTACTACTCTATAATACAAGGATTTAACAGTCAGTGCGCCGCTTTTTTACCGAGCTGAGGTAACTGTGGTCTGAATCTGAAAGCGAGCTTGGTCTTAACAGACCAAAATCAGAGATTCGTCTGTATCTATTTCAGAACGTTTTTAAAACGCAGAGTATCCTTCCGTATCCTCGTATCCTTTGGAAGGGTACAGCTGTAGTCTGATAAGGGGGGGGGGATTCGCGGAACAGATGCCAGCATTGGTATATGCTCATCGTGATACCAAAAAACATCAGAAATGTAGACTAACAGACTCGACCAGTCCAAGAGTTTGTAACCGTAATCGTCTGGGCTGGATTGCAAGACACGTTCGATGTTTTACCTTTGCACATCAATCAATTTCGATGGCCTTACGGTACGCCTATTTGGTTTTAACGCGTCGAACAACTTTTTATCAATGATCTTGAGCCAACCGGTACAAAAACCTTGTTGATGTCGGTCGTTTCCCAGTTTCGGATGCCGGAAACTGAAAAGAGCCATGTTTGCATCAAATGCCTTAAAATAGAAATGCGACTAATTCGATGACGACATAATTTCTTTACCTTAGTTGAGGAGTTCTTCCAAATTGTTTTTATGCTTACGATTATTCATATATGCTACGCCTCCGAGCGCGGTATGCTATAATATCATCTTGGTCTCAAAGTAAATTTACTTATGTCGTTTACTACAAGATTAAAAAGGCTATTGTATATATTTTTTTAATTTTTTTCAAAATCAATATCTATATTCAATAGCAATACTTTTACCTATGTTTTAACATAAAGACAGTAAAAATCAAGCACTTTTTTTAGTGAACAGCGAATAGTAATCAGTGATTAGAATTTAACATTTAGAATTTTCGACACAATTATTTTGTCAAGATCTAACTGCATGCCATGCTTTTTTAGTGTTTAGTGGTCAGTACATAGTATTTAGTAAAACGGATAAAATTATAATAATTATCCTCTAAGCTAATCGCTAAAATTCGGAGAGTGCATTTAGTTTTTAGTAAACTCTGCGCGGGAAAATTCCGATCGTAATCTCTAATCTCTAATCGCTAATCGTTTCCCGATGTTGTGGCGAAATTAACCGTTTTACGGTCTAATGTCTAATACCTAATTCCGATATATGTAGGTTTACAATAGATGTGTTACAGTAAGGGATAAAAAAACAGATGACGAATC
>CAYUEV010000039.1:0-14407 GCA_964443825.1 uncultured Eubacteriales bacterium | reverse complement strand
CGCTAAGCCGGGGGCGAGTTTTTGATTTTGGAATATGTCCGGGGGTATAAGGGGTCGGTGGGTCTGAGCTTTTCGGCGGCTATGAGCGTCCGCTTTTCGTTATCGCCTATCGCGTATTTTTGTATTAAAGTGATTTTCGCCCCGAGTTTAACCGTCGCGCGCTCCCCTTCGGAGAGTTCGCCGGGAGTTATGTCGCCTTTCATGCTTAAAAAAGTTCCTCCGACCTTAAGAAGAGGGATCGAGAGTTCCGCGAGAATCCTGAGTTTCCCGACGGCTCTGGAGATCGCGAAGTCGAATTTTTGACGGTATTCCGCAGTTCTTCCCGCGTCTTCCGCTCTCTTTGCAGCTATATGGGCCGTAAGTCCCAGTTTCGGGAGAATATATTTTATAAAATCGGTCTTTTTTTTGTTCGACTCGATGATCGTAACGTCCAGATCGTCGCGCGCGATCAAAAGCGGAATCGACGGGAATCCCGCGCCCGCTCCTACATCTGCGAGTTTTCCGCTCAATTTTACGAAATTTAAGACGGCCGCGCTGTCGACAAAATGCTTTATGACGATATCGCGGGGGTCGGTGATGGCGGTAAGGTTCGTTTTTTTATTGTATAAGACGAGTTCGCGGGCGAAAAGGTCAAATTTTTCCAGTTGTTCGGCGGTTAGGGAGATATTAAATTTCCCGGCCTCGGATTTTAACAGTTCTTTGTCAATCATATTTTAGGTTTTGGATATTGTCGGACGGGCGACGCGGGCGGTTTAACGCTTTCGCCGGATATTGTCTTAAAAGCTAAAAAAAACCGAACTAAACGCTACACGCTTCGTCGGGGGAGAGGGCAAAAATTTTAATAATCGGTATTGAATTTACTTCGGAAATGTGATATAATATTTGCGAAGATGTTAAAATTTTATCTTATTTTGCGTTTTAACGCGTTTTACTGTTATTTAATATACGAAAGTCAAAACTCAATAAACGCCTTCAAATCGCTTTTAACGGAATATTTGCGGAAGTCTCCGGGCGGGTTTCGGCTTTTAAAAAATCGCAGATTATCGGCAAAAGTCCGAAAAGAGTTTCGGGCCGCCGGTCGCTTTTAGGGGGAATTATGGAATCATTTACGGAGGTCTGGGAGCGGGTTTTAGACAACCTGCGAAGTCAGATGGCGGAAACGACGTTTTCCACCTGGATCGGGAGACTTGATACGCCCGAGTTCTCCGACGGGAAAATCATTATAACATCTCCCACGGAATTTAGAAAAGAAGTTCTGGTTGAAAAGTTTTCGTCCAAGATCGAGGACGCTATCAGAAGCGTTTTGGACGTCGATCTCGAGATAGTTTACAAAGTAAAGGGGGAGGACGAGGAGGAAGAAGAGGAAGAGCGGGAAAAAAACGACATTCTGCCGGACTTGAACGCCGACGCGTCGCTAAACTACAGCTTCGACAACTTTATCGTCGGGAACTCCAACAGACTGGCTCACGCGGCGGCCTGGAGAGTCGCCACGACGAGGCTTGGCTCCGTCTATAATCCTTTATTTATATACGGCCATTCCGGGCTTGGCAAAACTCACCTTATGATGGCGATGCAAAACGAGCTTAAAAAGCGCGGAGGGAACGTTAAAATAGTCTATACCACGAGCGAAAACTTCTTAAACGAGTTTATAGCGTGCGTCACGGCTCAGAGCAATATCGCATTCAGAGAAAAATACAGAAACTGCGACGCTCTTTTTATTGACGACGTGCAGTTTTTCAGTAAAAAGGAATCGACGCAAGAGGAATTTTTCCACACTTTTAACGACTTAATAAACAGCAATCGGCAAATCGTAATCACGTCCGACCGACCGCCTAAAGAGATAGAAGGACTTGACGAGAGAATAAGAACAAGGTTTGAAAGCGGGCTTATAGCGGACGTCCAGCCGCCGGACGTCGAGACGAGGACTAAAATCATCATCAAGAAAGCCGAAGAGAACAAAATCAGGCTCTCTAAACAAATGATAAACTATATGGCGGAAAAAATCAAGGACAACGTGCGTCAAATCGAAGGCGCCATCACAAAAATCACGGCGATGCAGGTTCTCTACGGGATAGATCCTTCAATCAACGACGTTCAGCAGATTATCAAGGACCTTGAAACCGACAACAAACCGGCGTCGGCCGTGGCGGACGAGATTATAGAGACGGTCGCCGACAACTACAACGTAGAAAAAAGCGACATTACCTCCGAAAAGAGAAACGCCAACATCTCCCTTGCAAGGAATGTCGCTATGTATATAATCAGAGAAGCGACGGGGCTTTCGCTTGAGAGCATCGGGAATAAGTTCGGCGGAAAAAAGCACTCGACCGTTAAGCACTCCATCGACTCGGTAGAAAAGCGGATTTTAACCGACGTTACGTTTAAAAATACGGTTTACAATATATTAAAGCAATTTAAAAAGTAAATTCCGTATAAAAGTTTTCTTAAAGTTTTAAACATTTGAACATACTTTTTTCTACGGTTTGAACACCGTGGTTTTAAGGTTCAAAAAAGCTAAAGTTTTGAACGGAGTTCGGGCGGGTTTTCTACATGAAAAAAATCGGCGAAAACCATATAAATCAGGGGTTTCGGGAGTTTTGAACAGTTTCTGCGGCCCCTACTGCTAATACTACTAACAGAATGTAAAGTATTGTTATCTTTATGCGAAAAATTTAAAATATCACGGTTTTAAAGAAAGGAAATAACGCGGAACTGTCGATAAGTTCCGTAAAAGGGCAAAAGAATGAAAATTATCTGCGCGGCCTCGGTTTTGGCGGAAGCGTCTTTCAGCGTGGCGAGAGCCATATCCTCTAAAAGCAAACTTCCCGTTTTGGAGGGAATCCTTTTTAAAGCTTACGGCGACTGCGTTAAACTCACGGGCTACGACCTTGAAATCGGAATTGAGACGACCGTTTCGGCTAACGTCCTGGAGGAAGGGTCGGTCGTGCTGCACGCGGGAGTTTTTTGCGGGATTATGAATAAAGCGACGAGCGACCGCGTAATAATCGAGTCCAAAGAAAATAAAACCTGCAAAATAAAATACGGGAACACGGAATACGAGACTTCCGTAATGAATCCCGCGGACTATCCGGAACTGCCGTCAGTCGCCAACGGGAAGGAAATCAACATAAATTCGAGAATCCTTAAAGATATGATTAAAAAAACCATATTCTCGGCCTCTTTAAACGACGTTAAAGTTATTCACAAAGGCGTAAGATTTGAAATCAGGCCGGGCGAGTTCAGACTAGTGGCGATGGATCCTCACAGGATAGCGATAAGAAAAGAAAAAATCGACTACGGCGGCGAGGAATTTGACTTCGTAATCCCCCAAAAAACAGGTTCGGAACTTATAAAACTCCTGCCCGACAGCGACGACGTTTCGGTCAATATCTGCTTAGGTTCAAGGCATTTATTGTTTAAGGCGGGGGAGTATACCGTAATTTCAAGGCTTTTGGAAGGGGAGTTTATGAGATACGAGTCTATTATCCCCAACGACTTTAACACGATAGCGACCGCCAAAACGAGAGATTTAATCGAAAGCCTTGAAAAAGTAAATCTCGTCACGACCGAGAGATTTAAAGCGCCGTTAAAACTAAACTTTAAAGACGGTTCCTTAAATATTTCCGCCGCGACCGCTCTCGGTTCGGCGTTTGACAATATAGACCTTCCCGTGGAGGGGAAAGACATTGAAATCGGCGTTCAGGGGAAATATATGCTTGACGCCTTAAGAGCGGGAGAAGAGGAAAAAGTCCTTATTAAGATGATAACGCCGTTGTCGCCCATAATCATAACTCCCGTAGGGGAAGAGACGTTTTTGTATTTAATTTTGCCCGTTAAACTTAATAAATGAAAAAAATAATCAAAGTAAGAGCCGTAAAATTAGAAAAAAAAGACGTAATCATCAACACGCCTTTCATTAAACTCGACTCTCTTTTAAAGTTTACCGGCATAGCGGACACGGGCGGATTCGCCAAAACGCTGATAAAATCAGGCGAGATCGCGGTAAACGGCGAGGTTTGCCTTAACAGGGGCAGAAAAATCAAGGACGGCGACAAAGTGAGATACAAAAAAACGGTTTACGCGGTTAAAACAAAAGAAGAGCGAGATTAAACCGCGGTTTTAAAAAAGTTTCACGTGAAACACTGATGGAATTAAAGCGTTTAAGGGTTAAAAATTTTAGGAATCTGAGAGATCCGGAGTTCTGCCCGTGCGGCGGGATAAACCTTATTTCAGGCGAAAACGCGCAGGGGAAGACCAATTTACTCGAAAGCATATGGCTTTTCAGCGGGTTTAAATCGTTCAGAGGCTCTAAAGACCGCGAAATGATTAAATTCAGCGAGAACTTTTTAAGGAACGAAGTCGATTTTTACTCAGGCGGCAGGAATCAGAACGCCAAAATGATTATAGCCGACAGAAAAAAAATCGTCTTAAACGGGATACCTTTAAAAGCGTCGTCGGAGCTTGTGGGGAACTTTAACTGCGTCGTGTTCTCGCCGGCGCATATTTCCCTGATTAAAGGCGGACCGTCCGAAAGGCGGAAGTTTATCGATTCGGCGATTTGCAAAATAAAGCCCTCATACGCTAAAACCTTAAACGACTACAATAAAATTTTAGACGAGAGAAATTCTCTTTTAAAAGATCTTAAACAAAACCGCGACAATTACGAATTTTTAGAGATCTGGAACGAGAATTTAACAAATAAGTGCGTTTTAATAGTAAACGAAAGAGTTAAATACTTAAAAAGCTTTTCGGAGAGCGCCCAAGAAATATACGGCGGAATCTCCGGCGAAAGGGAAAATTTAAGTCTGAGCTACAAAATCAAAACGGGAGCGTCCTGTTTTAGGGATTTGGAAGGATACGTTGAAAAAGAAGAAATTAAAAAACTGTTAAAACAGTCTGAAAATAACGATATATTATATGGAAACACGACGATCGGGGCGCATAAGGACGATATTGACATTAAAATAGATGGGTTATCGTCAAAATACTACGCGTCGCAGGGTCAGCAGAGGTCTTGCGCGCTCGCGTTAAAACTGGCGGAATCGGAAATATTGGGCGATATTACCCTTGAAAAGCCCATAGCGCTTCTTGACGACGTTATGAGTGAACTCGATGCGAAAAGACAGAATTACGTTTTAAACCACATTAAAGACAGGCAGGTTTTTATAACGTGCTGCGAGCCCTCGTCCGTTTTAAGGATGAGCGGCGGGAAATGCTTTAAAATGAAAAACGGAATATTATATTGATTTACATATGTTTCACGTGAAACATCTGAACAGGGAGCAAATACCAAATTGGACGACGAAAAAAACATTGAAGAAGAAGAAATTATCGAGGAGGAATCCTTAAACACAAAAGTCACCGACGAGTACACGGCGGAGCAGATACAGGTTCTTGAAGGTCTGGAGGCTGTAAGGAAAAGGCCGAGCATGTACATAGGCTCGACCGGTCCCAAAGGGCTTCACCATCTTGTGTACGAAATAATAGACAACTCGATAGACGAGGCTCTGGCGGGATTTTGCACAAGAATCGACGTTAAAATACTGCCCGGCGACGTAATAGAAGTAAAAGACAACGGAAGAGGAATACCGATAGACATAAACGAGCAGCGCGGTCTTCCCGCCGTAACGGTCGTTTTGACGGTGCTTCACGCCGGGGGCAAGTTCGGGGGCAGCGGGTACAAAGTCTCGGGCGGCCTTCACGGTGTGGGAAGCTCCTGCGTGAACGCCCTGTCGGAATGGTTCGAGGTCGAGGTTTCGAGGAACGGGAACATATACAAACAGCGCTTTGAGAGAGGAAACATAGCGAGCGATCTCAATATAATCGGGAAATCGCGGGAAACGGGTACCTTAATCCGCTTTAAGGCGGACGGCGAGATTTTTAAGGAGACCACCGAGTACGACTTTGAGACGATCGAGACAAGAGTCAGAGAGAGCGCCTTTTTAAACGCGGGACTTACTATCGCTCTTTCAGATTTAAGAGATCCCGAAAATCCCGTTGAGGAGGAATTTTGCTATCACGGGGGACTTTCGAGCTTCGTAGAGTATGAAACCGAAAGCCGCGGGCTCACTCCCATCCACCAGAAACCCCTTCACTTCGGCGGCGTTTGGGGCGACAAGTACGCGGAATTCGCCATGCTCTATAACGACGGGTACAACGAGCTTCTTTTGAGTTTCGCCAACAACGTGAGGACGGTGGATGGCGGCGCTCACGAGGACGGTTTTAAAAGAGCGCTGACGAGAGTATTTAACGATTACGGGAGAAAATACGGTCTCATCAAAGAAAACGACAAAAATCTTTCGGGAGACGACGTAAGAGAAGGTCTTTGCGCCGTCATAAGCGTAAAATTGACGGACGCGCAGTTCGAGGGTCAGACGAAAGCGAAACTCGGCAACACCGAAATGTCTCAGATAGTCTCTAATCTCGTATACGACAAATTGACGACTTATTTTGAGGAAAATCCTTCCGTCGCCAAAGTTATATTAAATAAATCGCTGGACGCTCTAAGAGCGAGAGAGGCCGCCAGGAAGGCCAGGGAGCAGGCGAGAAGAAAGACGGCGTTAAGCTCAAATTCTTTGCCCGGGAAGTTATCCGACTGCACCGACAAAAATCCCGCCAACACCGAGATTTACATCGTGGAGGGCGACTCGGCGGGAGGCTCGGCGAAAGGCGGAAGAGACAGGACTATTCAGGCCATACTTCCTCTTTGGGGAAAGATGCTGAACGTAGAAAAGGCGAGACTCGACAAGGTAATCGGAAACGACAAACTTTCGCCCGTCGTCACGGCTTTGGGGACGGGAATAGACGAGGATTTTGACATAAGCAAACTGAGATACCACAAAATCGTCATTATGGCGGACGCGGACGTCGACGGCGCCCACATAAGAACGCTTCTTTTAACCTTTTTCTTCAGATATATGCGCCCGCTTATCGAGAACGGCTACGTCTATATCGCCCAGCCGCCCTTATACAGGCTCACCAAAAACAAAAAGCACTATTACGCGTACTCCGACGAAGAGAGAGACTCCTTCATAAACGACATAGGACAGTGCGATATTCAGAGATATAAAGGCTTGGGCGAGATGGACCCGGAGCAGCTCTGGGAGACGACGATGAACCCCCGGACGAGAATCATGCTGAGAGTGACGCTCGACGACGCAATAGAGGCGGACAAAACTTTTTCAATACTTATGGGCGATAAAGTCGAGCCGAGAAGGGAATTTATAGAGAAAAACGCGAAATACGTGGAGAATCTCGACATTTAGCTTGAGAATAAGGGAAGCAATATTACAAAATTAGCGAGTCTTATTGCAAATAATAATACCGTAAAAGTTGTATTTAATGCCAAATAAAATAAAAATTGTTCAAATTAATAGCAAAACACTTGACAAAAAGTTTAAATTGATATAATATAATATCAGAGCCAAGAGGGCGGCTTCCGGTTTTGAGGCGCCTCCTTTAAAGCCGGGGAGCTTTAATTCCGCGCAAAGCGGAAAAAGCGGCGGGTCTGATTAGAGCGGTTGGCGCTTATCCTTTAAAAGAAAGGAGGGCGCAAAGTGGACTTTATAATTTTTATCCTGTATAAACTCGATAGGAAAATCGAAGAAATAACGTTTAGCAAATCGACGTTTACGATCACCATAAAAAAACAACCGCCCCAATAAGCCATTAAGGAGCGGCTGTTTAAAGCTGTTTTCGCCGACCGCTTGAAGCCGCGGCCGCCTTCCTGACTCCGTTATACCACAAAACGCGAATTTTGTCAAGCCGTAAATTAAAACGCTCAAAACCTTGCGTACTCTAAAAAGGGAAATAAAATGGATAACGATAACGAAGAAATAGAAAACGAAACCGAAAACGCGGAAGAAAACATAAACACAGGCGGCAAAATGATAAACGTCGATATAAATAACGAAATGAGAAAGTCGTTCCTCGACTACTCCATGGCGGTTATCACGTCGAGAGCTCTGCCGGACGTAAGAGACGGGCTGAAACCTGTCCACAGGAGAATACTCTACACGATGTTCGAAAACAGGCTTTTCCCGAACGTCGCCTACAGAAAATGCGCCGACACGGTAGGATCCGTTCTGTCCAGGTACCACCCGCACGGCGACGCGTCCGTTTACGACGCCATGGTGAGATTGGCGCAGGATTTTTCAATGCGCTATACGCTTGTGGACGGCCACGGGAACTTCGGCTCGGTGGACGGCGACCCGCCCGCCGCTTACAGGTACACGGAGTCCAGAATGAGCAAACTTTCGCTCGAGATGCTCACGGACATCGACGAGGACGCCGTTGACTTTATGCCGAACTACGACGACAGACTTAAAGAGCCGGTCGTTCTGCCCTCAAAATTCCCCAACATCCTTGTAAACGGCTCCACGGGCATAGCCGTAGGCATGGCGACCAACATCCCGCCCCACAATCTGGGCGAGACGATAGACGCGATATTCTGTTTAATAGACAACCCGGACGCCACGGTAAACGACCTTATGGAGCATATCAAAGGTCCCGATTTCCCCACGGCGGGGATAATTTTAGGAAAAGCGGGGATCAAAGCCGCTTACGCCGAGGGCAGGGGCAAGATTACGTTAAGGGCGAGAGCCGAGATCGAGGACGCGGGTCACGGGAAATACAAAATAGTCGTCACGGAACTTCCCTATCAGGTAAACAAGGCGCGTTTAATCGAATCCATAGCCGACCTTGTGAAGGACAAAAAAATCGACGGCATAGCGGATATTAACGACTACTCCAACCGCGAGGGCATGAACGTGGTAATCGACTTAAAGCGCGACCAGAACCCCGAAGTCATATTAAACCAACTTTACTCGTACACGCAGCTTCAGATAAGCTACGGCGTAATAATGATGGCTCTTGTGAATGGGGAGCCGAAGATCCTCCCGTTAAAAGATATTTTAACGTGTTATATCAACCATCAGTGCGAAGTAATCGAAAGAAGGACGAGATTCAGACTTAAAAAAGCCGAAGACAGGATCCACATAGTAAAAGGACTTTTAAAGGCGCTCGACATAATCGACGAGGTAATAGCCGTTTTAAAAGCCTCTAAAAGCATAGCCGAGGGAAAGCAGGCCCTTATTGAGAATTTCGGTTTCGACGACGTTCAGGCGACTCACATCGTGAGTATGCGTTTAGGGCAGCTTACCGGCCTTGAAAGGCAGAAATTAGAGGACGAAGAGACGGAACTGAGCCTTAAAATCAGCGAGTATAAAGAGATTTTAGGCTCTCATGAGAAAGTATTGTCCATCATAAAAGACGAGCTTTCCGAAATTAAAAACAAATACAACGACGACAGAAGAACCGAAATCCAAAACGTAAGCGGCGAAGTCGACATAGAATCCCTAATCCCCGAGGAGGACTGTATTTTTACGCTTACGACTTTGGGCTACATCAAGCGTCAGCCCGCCGACTCCTACAAAATCCAGAGAAGGGGCGGCAAAGGCGTTATAGGAATGGGGAGAAGAGAAGAGGATTTTGTCGAGACGATGTTCTCCTGCTCGACGCACGACTATATAATGTTCTTTACCACAAAGGGAAGGGCGTACAGGCTAAAAGGATACGAAATCCCGGAAGGAGCCAGGACCAGCCGCGGTATGAACGTCATAAATCTCCTGCCGCTGGAGGAAAACGAGAAAGTCTCCGCCATGATTAGAGCCCCCAAAGACGAAAGCGAAAAATATATCTGCATGTTCACGAGAAAGGGCGTAATTAAGCGCTCGTCTTTAGAGGACTACAGAAACATCAGAAAATCCGGGGTAATCGCCATTACCCTTGACGACGGGGACGAACTCGCGTGGGTCAAAATCACGAACGGGAACGAGGATATACTTTTAGCCACCAAAAAAGGCATGGCGATAAGATTCCCCGAAAAAGAGGCGAGACCCATAGGCAGAACGGCGAGAGGGATAAGAGCCATTAAGCTTAAAGAAAACGACGTAGTAATCGGGATGGACGTTTTAAACGACGAAAGCTCCGTTTTAACGGTGAGCGAGACGGGCTACGGCAGAAGAAGCAAAGGCTCCGACTACAGATCCCAGTCGAGAGGCGGCAAGGGCATTACCAACTACAAAACCGAAAAAAACGGCGACGTGGCGGCCTTAAGAGTGGTAAACGACGACGAGGATCTCATAATAATATCGTCCGATGGCGTTATAATAAGAATTCCGGCGAGCGGCGTAAGCGAATTTCAAAGACCGGCTAAAGGCGTAAAAGTGATGAAAGTTAAAGAAAACGAGAAAGTCGCGACGCTTACCGCCGTAGACCACGCAGAGGAAACCGGGGAAGACCGGGAAGAACCGGCGGAAGAACAATAAAGAAAGGGAATTTTATGCGCGGCAGATACGACGTGAGCGAAACCGTGGAAATCCCTAAAAAGAAAAGGGGAAGCGGGTTCAGGAGATTTTTAACAGCATTTTTCGTAACGATTCTCGTTTTAATCGTAGGGCTTACGGCGGCGGTGTTTATCTACATGCATTCCTTAGGGATAAACCGCATAGACTTAAGCGACCGGAGCAACGACAACACGAACGACGACGCGCTCTTTGACGGGCTTTCGGACGACGAAAAAGAAAAATATTACGACATGATAACGGCCGCGAGAGGCGACTCCGACAGAAAGACCGAACTCTATAACTGGTACAAGAACGGCGAAAACGACCTTATGAACAAAAAGGACGTCCTCAATATCCTTATAGTGGGCGTGGACGCGAGCGGGAACGAACCCATGCACGGCAACAGCGACGTTATGATGCTCTGCTCCGTCGATAAGAAAAAGGGCGCCATAACGCTCTGTTCGTTCTTAAGAGACAGCTATACTTACTACGAGGTGTCCGAGGGCAACGGCGTGTACTCCAAACTTAACGCCGCCTACGCGAACGGCGGGGCGGGCTGCCTTATGAGCGCCATAGAAAAGAACTATAAAATCGACTTAAATTACTTTGTGGCGGTCGATTTCGAGGCTTTTGAGAAAGTTATAGACGCTATAGGCGGGATAAACCTTAACGTTACTGAAAAAGAAGCCAAAGCTATGGAGGAGTACGCCAACATAACGGGCGTGCCGTATGGCGAAAACGTCCTTTTAAACGGCGAACACGCGCTTCTCTTCGCCAGAATGAGGAAAATCTACGCGTCCGGCGACGTTCAGAGAACCGAGAACCAGAGAAAGGTCATTAACGCCATCATCAAGAAATCAAAATCCCTCGGATTAAAAGACTTAAACAAAGTCGTTCAGACGCTCTGTCAGTACGTGTACACCGATTGCAGTACGGCGAGGATTTTGACTTTGGGCGCGAACGCGATTTTGGGAAGGTGGTACGACTTTAAGGTCTATTCCATGGAGGCGCCTCCCGAAACCGCGAGAGAACCCTATGACGGCAATTCGTGGATGTGGATCGTCGATTACCCGTATTCGGCTCAGTACGTCCAAAAGCAAATTTACGGAGAAAGCAATATTGTTATTCAGTAAGGAAGGTAAAATTATGTATAATCACGACAACTTAAAAGGAAGAACGGCGGTAATAACGGGCGCGGGAGGCGTGATCTGCGGCGCGTTTTCCAAGTTTTTAGGCTCTATGGGGATGAAAATCGCCGTACTCGACTTAAACTACGACGCGGCCTTAAAAGTCGCCCGGGAGATAAACGAAGACGGCGGGAAAGCCCTCCCCGTAAAGTGCGACGCGTTAAACAAAGAGAGCTTAAACGAGGCTAAAGAGGAAGTAAACAAAAATTTAGGCTCGTGCGACCTTTTAATTAACGGAGCGGGCGGCAACAACCCCAAAGCTACCACGACCAAAGACAAACTGGAACTTTCCGACCTTGAAAACAAAGACCCTTCCGTTAAGACGTTTTTTGACTTAACCCCGGAAGGCGCACAGTTTGTGTTCAACTTAAACTTTTTGGGAACGCTTCTCACCACCCAGACTTTCGCGCCCGACATGATAGGAAAGCCATACGCTTCCATTATAAATATATCGTCCATGAACTCATATAAGCCCCTGACGAGAATCCCCGCTTACTCCGCGGCGAAGGCGGCCGTATCCAATTTTACGCAGTTTTTGGCGGTTCACTTTTCGGAAGTGGGAATCAGAGTGAACGCGATAGCCCCCGGGTTCTTTTCGACCAATCAAAATAAGGCGCTCCTCTATAACGAGGACGGAAGCCTTTCGGAGAGATCGGAGAAGATAATCTCCCACACGCCGATGGGGAGATTCGGGACGACCGACGACCTTTTAGGCGCTCTCCTGTTCTTCTGCGACGAGGAGTACTCCAAGTTCATAACGGGCGTGATTCTGCCCGTGGACGGCGGATTTTCGGCGTTCTCGGGCGTATAAAAACAGAATTGTTAAAATTAGCTTGATAACCTTAAAAATTTCAGAGAATTTTTAAAATTTATTTTTTAGCCTTATTGACATATTGATTTTAATGATATATAATCATGATGCAAGGGAGTATAAAACGTTTTATTTTGATTCGCCGCGCCCGCGGCGCTTGGGTTGTTTTTTATAAAAAGAATCTTCGGTACAGTCCGTAAAATCGGGAACTTTAGGAGGATTTCCAATGAAAACCACAGGGAAATTTAAAAAAACGGCGTCGTTTATACTGGCCGTGATTATGTTCGCGACGAGTTTCGCTCTCGTGTCATTCGCCGCGGAGGACGACTTTGAGTATGACTATGCCGACGACACGATGACGGAAGTTGTTATCAGCAAGTACAAGGGGACCGTTCCCGACGACGGAGTTATTGTAATCCCCGATACGTTAGGCGGGCGTCCGGTAGTGGGCATAGGCGAGCGGGCTTTCGCGAACCTCGACAAGCTCACCAAGATCGTCATCCCCGAAACGGTAGTTACAATTGACGACGACGCCTTTAAGGGCTGCCCCAACGTAGTCGACATCGAGTACAAGGGCAACGACGAAGTAGACATGGGTCAGGGCGTGTTCGACGCCACTCAGTGGTATGAGGATCACAAGCAGGATTACGTGTTCGCCGGAACCACCCTTGTAAGCTACAAAGGCAGCGACGAGATAGTCGCCGTTCCCTACAACTGCACGGCGATAGCCGACGGGGCTTTTCAGGGCAACGCCGCCATTAAAACAGTTTATATCGAGAAAGAGCTCAAAAAGATCGGCGAGAACGCTTTTAACGGATGCACGTCCCTTACGGACGTCTACCCGGGCAACGGCATAGGCGATTTGACCGTGGGCAAAGACGCTTTCGCGGGAACGCCCTGGCTTGAGAATTTCCCCAGCACTCTCGTTATTATCGGCACGACCCTTATTAAATACAAAGGCGACGCGTCTTACGTCTCGATCCCCAACCTCGTGACGACCATAGCCGACGGCGCTTTCTATCAGGGCGACTACGGGAAGGATCTCGCCTTTAAAGTAAAAATCCCCACTTCCGTTAAAAATATCGGAAACGACCCGTTCTTCCTTTACAATTCAGCAAGCAAGGTTTACCCCGAAATTCTCGTCTATAAAGATTCCGAGGCCGAGAAGTACTGCCAGAGCATGGGCTTAAACTACAAATACGCTCTTCTCCCCGGCGACCTTGACGGAAGCGAAAAAATAACCGCCGCCGACGCGAGAATCGCCTTGAGAGTTTCGGCTAAGCTTGAGTTCCCGATAGAGAACGACGAAATTAAAGAAGCCGCCGACATTAACGGCGACGCGGAAGTTGCCGCCGACGACGCGAGACTCATTTTAAGAATCTCCGCCAACCTTACGGAATATTCGCTGGAGCAGCTCCTTTCGATGCCCAGGACGGATTACGAAGTCCTCCTTTTGGCCTCCAGAGCCGTGTCCCTGGCGGGCGGTTACGGCTGCGCGTACTCAAAACTCTCCTATGGCTCGGCGGACGTCAATATGTCCTATCACGCGTCATACGTAAAGAGATTCCTTAAAGACGGTCTTTCAGCCGAAAATAAAGCGAAAACCGAAACCTATGCTCAAGGCTCTGAAGACGCCGAGAAGAATTTCTTCGCCATCACGCTTATCGACCCCAGCATGATCAAAGAGTACTCCTGCTCGGTCGACGACGAAGGTTTATACAATATCAGGATAGTTTTGAACGACGAAAAGTTTAACTGTACTGATACCGAAGCCGCGTCAAAAACCGGAAAAATGTTCCCCGTTCAGTCCGTTTCCTACTTCACCAACGGTTTGGCGAAAAAGTACTGGGGCAAAAACATCACTTACGATATGACCTACACCGATTGCGCGCTGGATATGCAAGTCGACGTGGACTCCTTGATGCTTAAGAATATCACTCTCACCATGAATTACGACTTCACATTGGCCGGCAAGATTTTAGCCCTCAACGTGAAGAACGGCGGCGATCCCGCGACGGCGAGAAGAACCGAAGTCGTCAAGTACACGAACTTCGAGTACTTTG
>CAYUEV010000038.1:0-14743 GCA_964443825.1 uncultured Eubacteriales bacterium | reverse complement strand
AAAAGTCGTCGCCTCTTTTCCTAATAAGCTTTCTTAAAAGCCTCAACCTTCCCCGAGTGAATTTTACCATCCAAATATGAACTGGCGATTAACAAACTCTCTATTCTGAAAATATCTTTTAAATCCCCACTCCTACACATATTTTTAACTTTTCTATTGAAGATTACCGCTTCATTTGTTATAATGAGTTGGAAAACAAATATATTAACAAAAAATTTTTGTTTATTTTTCCTTTTAATTTAATTTAAAAGCCATCACCGAATATTAACAGGGGGCGATTATATGAGCAAATACACTATAGGGGTAGATTTCGGCACTCTTTCGGGCAGAGCCGTGATTGTGGACGTAAACACGGGCGAGGAAGTCGCGACCTCCGCCTATAACTATCCTCACGGCGTTATGGACAAGACTCTTCCCAGCGGTGCGCCGCTCGGCGCCGACTGGGCGCTTCAGGATCCGATGGATTACGTCGAAACGCTTTCCAACGCTATACCCGACGTCCTTAAAAAAAGCGGGGTATCTCCATCGGACGTAATCGGCGTCGGGACTGACTTTACCGCCTGCACTCTTATTCCCGTAAAAAGCGACGGAACTCCTCTTTCCTTTTTGCCGGAGTACAAAAACGAGCCTCACGCTTACGCGAAGCTCTGGAAGCACCACGCGGCGCAGGATAAAGCGAATAAAATCAACGAAACGGCGCTTTTAAGGGACGAAAGCTGGCTTAAAAACTACGGCGGTAAAATTTCTTCCGAGTGGGCCATCCCTAAGATTTGGCAAATTTTAGACGAGAAGCCCGAAATTTACGAGGCCGCAGATAAATTTATCGAGGCGGCGGACTGGATAGTCTGGGTCTTAACCGGCAAGGAAACGAGAAATTCCTGCACGGCGGGTTATAAAGAGATGTGGAACAAAAAAGCGGGCTACCCGTCCGATGAATTTTTCGCTTCACTCGATCCAAGGCTTAAAGACGTCGTAGAGAAAAAACTAGGCCGACATATCCTTCCCCAGGGCTCGAAAGCGGGGGAAATTACCCCCTTGTCCTCAAAATTAACGGGTCTTAAAGAGGGAGTCGCCGTTTGCGTCGGCAACGTGGACGCTCATGTTTGCGCACCCGCCGTGGGTATTGACGCTCCCGGCAAGCTCCTTGCCATCATGGGCACTTCCACTTGCCATATGTTGATGGGCAGAGAAGAAAAGCAAGTCCCCGGTATGTGCGGGGTCGCCGCCGACGGCATTATGCCCGGCTTTTACGGCTACGAGGCGGGGCAAAGTTGCGTGGGCGATCATTTCGAGTGGTTCATAAACAACTGTCTGCCTAAGGAATACGCCGAGGAATCCTTAAAAACGGGCGAAAGCGTACATAAAATTTTAAGAAATTACGCCGAGAAGCTCTCCCCCGGCGAGAGCGGGCTTTTGGCGCTCGACTGGTGGAACGGCAACAGATCCGTCCTTGTCGACGCCGACCTTACCGGCATGATGCTGGGGTTTACTCTTTCCACTAAGCCATACGAGATTTACCGCGCTTTAATCGAGGCGACGGCTTACGGGACGAGGGAAATCGTTGAGAATTACCGCGAGAACGGCGTTCCCGTCGACGAGTTTTACGCGTCCGGCGGCATTAGTCAAAAAGACCCCATGACGATGCAGATTTACGCCGACGTTTTAAATATGCCCGTTAAAATAGCGGGTTCAAAAGAAGGTCCGGCGTTGGGAAGCGCGATTTTCGCCTCGGTCGCGGCGGGGGAAGAAAACGGCGGTTACAATAGCGTTTTTGACGCGGCGAGGAGATTAGGGAAAGTTAAAGACGTTATTTATTACCCCAAAAAAGAAAATTCCATAATTTACGATAAACTCTTTAAAGAGTATAAAATCCTTCACGATTATTTCGGAAGGGGCGAAAACGACGTTATGAAAAGGCTTAAGAATATTAAATCCGAAAGCCGCTGAACGGCATTAATAAAAGGGCGAGGATTATCCCTCGCCCTTTTTTCTTTTTTAAACCAAGTAGTTTAGCACGCTTGTCAATTTACTAAAAAATTCACCATGTAAGTCCATGCTTTCCCAATGGAACACGCTTATATATTACAAACAAGAAACCGCCCGCCGCGCCTAAACCGCCCGCCGCCATTAAAAAATTTGATTATTTCGGGAATTCTTTTTTAATAAAATCCGCCGATTTATTAATAGAACCCGCCGACCGCTATGACGTCAAAAGTAAACATTGCTTGCTCGCCCCTAAAAATACTATTTTTTCCGATTTAGAGTCCGGGAACGCAAGAATAATTTTTTCGGCAAATTGAGCGGACGAGTTTAATGGAAAATTTAATTTACAACGAGCTTCGTATGGCGGATACAATGCGGACGGGAAGTGATTCCCGTAATCGAAAAGATAAAACCATGAAAATCGCAAGAAAGCGACTCGAAACGAATTTTGTCTGCGATTTAGACGCTCGCGTGCATTATATTCAGTCGGAGCGTTTTATTCATGACGAGGAGAAGCGTGAAAGAGGGAGTCGGCCTTTTTAAAAATCGGCGATTCTTTTAAAAATCTCATCACAAGAGATTCCATTTCTGTTCTATACGGTGAAAACGGCGTTTTAACGCTTAATATTTATGATTTTTTAGTCTCCGCTTTTTATCCCGCCGGAAGCCCCGTCTTTATAAACCGAACCGCGAACCGTATTTCAGGCTCGCGGCGTTTTTATTCTTCTATCTTAGCTTTTTTGGAGTTGCACTCTCTTATTTTCTTTCTCGCTTCCTCTGAAAATTTATGCCTTCTGTCGTATGTCACAAGCCCGTTTTGCTCCTGTTCTACGTCCGTAAGCTGAGTATAGCACATTCCTATACATCCACTTTCAAGTATCGCCGAAGTTTCGGCCGTATATCTGTTTAAAAAATCTTCCTCGTTATTTTCCTTTACGTATCCCCAGCTTACCTTATCGTCGTTTTTAAAGGATATTCCCCCGTACTCCGAAAGAAAAACGGGCAGTCCTTTAAGCTCTCTTCTCGTTAAAAGGTCGTCTTTTTCCAGTTTATTGTGGATCGGAAGTTTCTTTTCCTCCATAGTTCCGTTATTGTGGTTGAAAACGCGTTCCTTCAATACCTCCGCGTCCGCGTTATAATCGTGAAAATCGTCTATATCCGTAACATACAAATATCCGCCGCTCGAGCCTATAGCCGGTCTTATCGGATCGTACTTTTTAGTTTCGGAATAAATCGCTTTTTGAGAGTAAGAGTCGCACAAACTCCCTTTCCCCCACGTCTCGTTTAAAGGACACCAACCTATTATCGACGGATGATTATAATCCCTTACGAGAACTTCTTTCCACTCGTCGAGGAAATTTTTTAAGGCTTTCGGGTTTTTCTTTTTATTTAAAAGGCATCCCCAGTTTGGGAACTCTCCCCAAATAAGATACCCTTTCATGTCGGCGTAATACAAATACAGCTCCTCGAATACCTTTTGGTGCGGTCTCGCTCCGTTAAACCCAAACTCAATGGCTAAATCAATATCCTTTTCAATATCCTCTTTACAGGGGAACGTGTAAACGCCGTCCGGGTGGAATCCCTGGTCGAGAACCTGCCTTAAAAATACGGGTTTTCCGTTTAAGAGGAATTTCCCGTCTTTTAACTCAATCGTCCTAAAGCCCGTATAAGTCTTAACTTCGTCCGCCGTTTCGCCGTATTTTATAACTTTTAACGTTATATCATAGATTTCCGGAGCTAATACGTCCCAGCGTTTAATTTCGCCTTCCACGCTTACCTTAAAATCAAACGATCCTCTGTTTGCGGCAGCCGTTTTCCCTTCGCCTTTTTTCTCGCCTTTATAGTAAACTTCCGCCAAAACTTCACAGTTTCCGGGGTTTTCCACAGTTCCCTCGATTCTGATAACGCCTTCCGAGGCGTCGGGCGTAATTTTTCTCGTTTTAATGTAAGAGTCGTTTACAAACTCAAGCCACACGGTCTGCCAGATTCCCGTCGTTCTCGTGTACATGCAGCCTTCGCTCTCGTATTTTTCGGACTGCTTCCCGCTGGGGTAAGTCGTGTTTTTATTGTCGTCTTTGGCGTTCACAACAACCGTGTTTTCGCCTTCCCTAAGAAACTCCGTTATATCAAACGAAAACGAGCAGTACCCGCCTTTATGCGTTCCCGTTTTAACGCCGTTAATATATACGTCCGCTTCATAATCGACCGCGCCGAAATTTATAAGAACCTTTCCAAACAACTGCTCGCGGCTTACGGAGAACGTCCTTTTGTACCAAACGGAGCGCATAAAATCCCTGTTTTCGATTCCCGACAGTTTGCTTTCGGGGCAAAACGGAACTTCTATTTTGTCGTTATATTCGCTTAAATCCGAAATATAATCTTTATTTGGATCTTTGTCGCCGATTTGAAAATCCCAGCTTCCGTTTAAATTAAGCCATTTTTCCCTTACGAACGAAGGTCTCGGATATTCTTCCCTGTACATATTTTTCTCCTTTGCTGAGTTTAATAAAAAGTTTGATAATCTTTATCGAGCAGTCTTTTCCTTATGATGTTAAGAGGAATGATTTCGCTGTTTAAAAATTCATTTACGCCCGCCATAAAATTTATGGGGCTGACGTTTTTTTCATTCCCGGAAGGCAAAATCATATTAAGCTCTATAACGTCTTTATTTTCCGCAATAGAATATTTTTTAAGACTTTCAGAGATATTTACGCTCTTTACGGTCTTTCTGCCGTTTTGCTTTCCTTTCTTTTGGCAAACGAGCTCACCAGAATCAAGCGCTTTTTTAAGAGCGTCCACTGAAATATCGTCCTTTGAAAACAGTATTTCATATTCCCCAAACGCTATTTCATTTCCCCTTAAAAACGGATCTGAAACGCTCTCTATTCTAAGTCCCCTCGGCAAAACGTCATTTAAGTCCTCTTTTATTTTTTCGTTTTTAATCTCGCCCTCGATTCTAATATCTAGCGGTTCAAAGTCCCCTTCCACGCCCAGCGCCAAAGGGCATAAAAAATTTAAATAAGGGTGCGGGTTGTACCCCTCGGTGTACCACAGCGGAACGCCCGCCCTTCTTACCGCTCTCGTCATGGAGCGCATCAAATCAAGGTGCGAAACGTATTTTACGAGCCCTTTTTTGCTAAAGAATATCCTAACGCCCCGCACGGCAAATTCCCCCGTTAAGTTTAGAAGCTCCGCAATTAGAGCATTTTTTCCGGCAGTCGGGCGTCGTCAAGCCCTTGCGCGCTTTTATGTTTTCCTCATAAAGAAATTCTTTTCTTATCCCAAAATCAAGATGATCCCACGGGAGAACTTCGTTAAAATCTCTTTTTCTCGAGGCGTAAAAACAGGGGTCTATATTAAGCTCCTTAAAAGCGTCCATCCAAACGTCAAATTTAAATTTATCGCCCCAGCTGTCGAATTTACAGCCCTTTTCCCACGCTCTTAAAATAACTTTGCTAAGTCTTCTGTCGCCTCTTGCCAAAACGGCCTCTAAAAAGCTTACGTTAATATCATGAAAATGAAGCGAAACTTTTTTCGTTTTGACGCAATTTTTAAGATACTCCTGCTTTTCCTTTAACAATTCCGGCGAATCCTGCTCTTCCCACTGAAAGGGAGTAAACGGCTTGGGTACGAAAGACGCGACGCTCGTCGAAACGTTCACGCCCTTTCCGTAGGGCTTTAAGGGATTTCTGTAGAACGCGTCCACAACGTCTTGCGAAAGCGAGGCGATACCCTCTATATCCTCGAAAGTCTCGGTCGGGAGACCTATCATAAAATAAAACTTTACCGCCGTCCAGCCGTTGGAAAACGCTTTTAGCGAGGTTTCAATCACCTCGTCTTTTGTTAAATTTTTGTTAATAACGTCCCTTAACCTCTGCGTTCCCGCCTCGGGCGCGAAAGTAAGCCCGCTTCTCCTCACCCTATAAAGCTTTTTAGCGAGATCCTCCGGGAAATTATCCGCTCTTAACGACGGCAGAGCGATATTTATGTTGTCTTTATCGGTCCAGGAGAGAAGTCTTTCCAAAAGCTCCCTTAACCGCGAATAATCGCTTGTGGATAAAGAGCAAAGCGAAATTTCGTCATAACCTGTCGAATCGCAGATATTCCTACAGTCGCGGTCTATTACTTCCGGCGATTTTTCTCTTATAGGCCTGTTTATAAAGCAGGCCTGGCAGAACCTGCAACCCCTGACGCATCCCCTAAACACTTCCGCTACGGCTCTGTCGTGGACAATATCCACGAACGGCGTTATAAATTTATCGGGATATTTTACATTATCAAGGTCTTTAACAATTCTCTTAACGGCCTTTTCCGGCGCTCCGTCAAAAGCCTTAACGGATTTTATCGTGTTATCGTCGTTATATTCCACATTATATAACGACGGGACGTAAATTCCCGGGATTTTCGCGGCTCTTAATAAAAATTCCCTTTTGCCAAGCCCCGCTTTTTTGCACTCCTTTAAAAGGTCGAGAACGTCGTTCATAAGTTCTTCCCCTTCGCCGAGTTCGATTATATCCACAAAATCGACTATAGGTTCGGGGTTGCAGCAGCACGCCCCTCCCGCCATAATTACAGGCGTTAAACTTTCCCTCTCCGATGAAAGAACAGGCAAGCCCGCTAAATCGATCATATTCAGCATATTGGTGTAGCCGAGTTCATAAGAAAGCGAAAACCCTATAGCGTCGAAGTCCTTTATATAATCCCCGCTTTCCAGGGCGAAAAGAGGAACGCCTCTCTCTCTCATAATCTCTTCCATATCGGAGTCGGGAGCGAATACTCTTTCGCACCACGAGTCGTCCCTGTCGTTTATTACGGAATAAAGTATTTTCAGCCCTAAATTGGACATACCTATCTCGTAGGCGTCGGGAAAGCAAAAAGCGTATCTTATATCGACGTTGTTTTTATCCTTTATAACCTCGTTTAACTCCCCGCCCGTATACCTCGCCGGCTTTTGCACAAGCGGGAGTATTTTTTCTATTTCACGATTCATCGTAATTTCCTTCGTCGTCATAAGACAAATCATAGTATCCGTAGTCGTCGTAACTTTCAAAATACGGAATTTCGTCGATTACTTCTATTCCGCCCGTTCTCGACCACAACGACGCGTCGAGGTTAAGGCGGTATCCGCATCCCGGCTCCATTCGCCACTTCGTGGGAGGAAGAGACGGAAGAGCGTAACACGATAAAATATTCATAATAACTCCCCCGTGCGTCACAATAGCCGTATGCCTTATTCCCTCTCTCATTACGCCTTCCACGATTTTGCCGAAACAATCCGTAATTCTCTTAATAAAGCCGTCGTTCGTCTCCCCGAAAGGCGGCGCGTCCCTTTGACCGCCGAGCCACTCCCGGAACCAGTCGTCATCTTTCAGTTCTTCGGCGGTCTTTCCCTCGAATTCCCCAAAATTATATTCAATAAGATCCTCTAAAATAACGGGATTATTGTCGGGGTAAATAACATTCGCGGTTTCAAGGCATCTTTTTAACGGGCTCGATATTATTACGTCGGCGTCCGGGTAGCGCCCTTTTAAAACAAGTTCCTTAATTTTTTCCGTTTCGGAGGGGTCTAAACTTTCGTCCGTATGACCTATATATCTCCCTTCGATATTGCCTTTCGTAAGACCGTTCCTGATTAAATATATTTTATAGTTTCTCATCAATATTTCCTTTTTACTTTACAAACAGAACAAAACAGCGTACAATGATTATACAATAATTTACAAATGGGGTCAATAGATGGGAGCAAATTTTGCCGTAAGACTTTCCGACTTAAGAAAAGAAAAAAAAATAAGTCAAAAAGAAGCCGCGTCCTGCCTCGGCGTGTCGCAGGCTCTCCTCTCTCACTACGAAAAAGGCGTCAGAGAGTGCGGGCTTGATTTTTTAATCAGAGCCTGCCGCTATTACGACGTTACGTCGGATTACCTTTTGGGAATATCCGACGACAAGCGCGGTTTAAGCGATATAAATTCAGACCGGGAACTTCCAAGCGACCTAAGACCCACCGTTAAAACAGAGTTTCGGGCTTTAGTCGCCATATCGAAAGAACTCTCGGAAGCGCACGAAAAGGAGCTCTCCGAAGAGCTCCTTTTAACAGTGTACAGATTCGCGCTTTTAAGTTTAAAACTCGGAAAGGCAAATAAAAAATGGTTTAGTATCGATTTGGAAAAGGGCGCGATTCTCGCCCAGGCGACCGCTTACGAAACTTTTAAAAACATAAAACCGAAAGATCGGGGTTCCGAAAACGCCCCGGATAACGAGCCTCTCGCTTTAAAAACAGTCATAGAAAAAGCCGAGGAAACCATAAAGACCGAATTTTTAGACGGTCTTAATTAACCTCAGCGCCGTCTTTCCACATTCTTCAAGGTAATATCTCCGTCGGGCGACACGTCATAAGTATAAATATATTTTGACGCTATAGCCCTGTCTTTTCCAAAATATTTAACATACTCAAAAGTTATATTTACAACTCCGTACCCCACGGCTTTTAAAACAAAATATCTGTCCCCGCCGGACGATTCTGCCAACACCGACGACGCGTCCGGCTCATAATAAGATTCTTTCAACGCCAATACGCCGGGTTTGTCAAAGCCGCATTCCCACGCGTATCCCGACGAATTATTCGCGTAAAGTTCCACCGTCGCGGTCTCGTCCGAAAATCCCACAACGCCTAAAATCACGGCCGCGACAAGAACAAACCGCTTTAGATAATCAAAAACAGCGGAAATAAAAAACACTCTTCTTTTCTTTAATTTAATGCTATTATAGCACTAAAATCACACTTTGTCAATTATTTATTAAAGATTTTTTCACTATTATTTTAGAATTTAGACATTAACTCAATATCTAATCCAATCGTCGCCCGCAACCGCTATCTCTCGCCCCCCCCCGTTTCATACGTAGTCGCTAACCGCTACTCTCTAATCGCTATTGCGATTCGCCGCCCGGGTATCATAAAACGCCGTTTATTTTACGAACTGACGTCCCGCGCCTAACGTCTATAGTTCAATATCTAAACCCCGCGCCTAACGTCTATCATCTAAAATCTAATTGACAACCTCGAAAAAAAATTGTATAATAAAATTGATATTTTGGCGGTGTTATAATATCCAAACTTGGAGAAAATGAAATGAATAACTTTAAAAAATTTACGTCATGTTTTATGTCGGCGATTCTTATCGTCCTGACGCTCGTCATCCCGGCGGGAGCCGACGACGAAAGCGGCGGCAAAATTACGTTCGGTACAATGACCGGTCTTTCTTACGTATCGGAAGAGAACAGAGGCGGCTACAACAGCGCTTTTACAACGGACAGTATAGCCGGCGGCTTACAGTACGCCCAAATCGACGGTATACTCGACTCCTCGTTCGACGCTTTAAAAAAGCGAGCCGAGAGCGACGGACTTAAATACCTTCTTGTGTGCGGCAATCTGACATACGGCGGCGAGTTTTCCAACCTCTCGGCCGTTTCCCAAAGACTTAAGGACTTTGAAAGCGACACGGGCATTGAGGTTATCGCCATGGCCGGCGGCGGCGATATTAATAATCCCAACGCCTCGACTTTGGCGACGGGCGAGCGCGAGTACGTCCTCACCGCCAACAGCGGCAATTTCCGCTCTCTTTTCGGCGATTTAGGCTACGACCACTCCGTAAGCGAATACAGAAGCGAATCGGGGACTTCGGCGGCTCTCTCTTACTCGGCAGTTTTGGATAATTACCGAATAATAGCCATAGACGCGTCTTATTATCAATACAAAGACGGCTTTAACAGCGTCTCAGGTCGTATGTCCGAAGGTCTTTTAGATTGGGTTAAAGACCAGTGCCGCGAGGCTGAAAGCTTAGGTCAAGTCCCCATAGGTCTCTGCTCCTGGAGCTTAAACAGCAAAGAAATCCAAAATCCCGAAGGCGTTCTTGTCAACGCCGACGAGGCTTTAAACGTCCTCGCGGATTCCGGTATGCGATATATTTTCACGGGCGGTCTTAAGAAAAACGACGTCTCCGCTTTAGTTTCCGATAGCGGCAATATCATTTACGATATTTCCACCGCCCCTATAACGAGTTTCCCCAATACTTTCAGGACGTCCGATTTTGAAGGTTCCGCCGGTACTTTCAATATAGTAGACTGCGACGAAACAAAACCCGTAGTTTCCCACGACGGGATCGAGTACGAAGTCCCATACCGCGAGACAAGCTCCTTGAAAATACAATACTGCGATTACGATTTAGCCGAGTACTTGCGTATAATCATTAAAAATTACGTCGGGACTATCCTTATCCCCGGCGTCAATAAGAGCGGCTCTTTAGACGAGTTTATCCGCGAAAGGTACGGCGTAACCCTTAAAGACTACATTAACGAGCAGATCGGCGGCGGGCTTACCATCCTCAACTCAATTATCATTTTCGACGCTTCCAACATTATGAATATGTTAGAGGATATGTTTAAGCAAGCGCGGGAGACTTTTTTGCAGGACGACGAAACATTGGCGAACCTCTGCTACAAACGCTTCAAAACTGCTTTAGACGCCGAAATTTCCCCCGAGCCCTGCGACGCCTTCCTTGACGCATACGGCTTTGGAAGTTCCGATCATGGCGGAACTCTTAACGACTTTATCCTCTCTTTAACGGTTTACTCAAAATACGGCAATGAGGACTCTTCTAACGACAAATTTATTAACGACGTCGTTAAAAACCTCGAAACGGGCGAACTCGTTACATTTTTAGGCAATCTCTTGGGAGAAACTCTGATCCGCGATTTGCTCTTTGAGGATATTTTTTCTAAAATCGAATTAAAGCCCGAGTACCTCTTATTCTTAGATGATACCAACGAGAGTCTTGGATATTACTTAGGTCTGGGCTTTAAAGGCTACTTGGCTCTTCACGGCGAGGATTCAAGCGTCACGGGAGCGTTTAAAAGCATCCTTAAAGACGGCTTTTTAAGAGAGTACGGAACCACTATCGACGAAGTTGTAGACAACTTCATTAAAGAAAATATGTCGGGCGAAAAGGCCGTAAATATCGGCGGACAAACGACGAATTTAGTAAAGCGCTTCGCGACTGACAGCGACCCTAAGGAACTGGGCGACTTTAACGTCTCTTACAGCGTCGGCGGCGCGTCCGAAGTTTACGTCACGAGGGAGGATTTTCGCCTTCCGTCCATGATTACCGTAACGCCCGGCGACGACTCCAAAACGGAGGCTTTCGTCACATGGTACACGAAATCGACCGTTAAAAATTCCGATATAGAAATCTACTCCGATAAAAACGCCGAGTTTTACGGCAGATACTATATCGGCGTCGACGGCGTAAACATCATAACCGAGGAGTCCCCCGTCGACAGAACTTATACCTTAATCGACTTGGGATTCGCAAAAATCGGTTCCAAAACTCTCAATCTTCTCCGCCACACCGTTAAAATAACGGGTCTTAAACCCTCTCTTACATACTTCTTAAGAGTCGGCGACGGAGAAAAGAACTGGTGGAGCGATACCGTAAATCTCTCCACGAGCGGCGAAGGCGACGCCTTTTCCTTTATTCAGGTTTCCGACACGAGCGGCGGGACTGTCAGCGACTTTAACACTTTTTACAATATCCTTGACTGCGCCGATTACCTCTACCCGGATTCCGATTTTATAATCCATACGGGCAATTATGTAAACGACGCGACCGATTGCCTTAAATGGCAAAATCTGCTTGACGTCTGCTCCGATAAGCTCCTTTCAACCTATATTATCCCCGCGGCGGGTTCTCTTGACACAAAAGACACGATTAACGACAACTTCTCCATAGCTTCGCTTTTAGGCGATACGGAAAAATCCGGCGCCTACTATTCGTTCGACTACAATAACGCGCATATAGCGGTTCTCGACTCCAACGACTTGGACGAGGACGGAAATCTCTCCGAAGCTCAGTCAAACTGGTTCTCTAACGATATGTCTAAAGCCGCTAAGCAATGGAGGATAGTCGTCGTCAATAAGAACGCTTACGGCGGCGGGCAGGTCGACGGGAATACCGCAACATACAGACAGAATATAACCGCTCTTATGGATAAATATAACGTCGATCTCGTTCTTTCAGGCGGCGACGACGTTTACTACAGAACAGACTCCATGAAAAACGGCGAAGTCACCGATAGGCCGAAATCCTCTTTCCCGCACGAAACGACGGGCGCTCTCTATAAGACTATAGGCGCCCCAAAAGGTACGGTTTACCTGTCGGGCGGCTCCTCCGGGGCTAACGCGTACAGTACCCATACCGTAAGCTCCCCTTCCTTCCCTGAAAGCGGCGCAAAACTCGTCCCCGATAAGCCCATGTTCACGGCGTTTGAAATTTTCGGCGAGGAGCTCTATATCACGACTTACACTTTAGAGGGTAATAGAGCCACTAAAGTCGACAGCCTTCTTATCAAAAAGACGGACGTCAGCGCGGGCGACGTAAACTTTGACGGCGCGGTTACGGCGGCCGACGCGAGAATGCTTTTAAGAGCCTCGGCGCATCTCGATTTATTAACTAAAGAGCAAATCGAAAAAGGCGACATGAACGGCGACGGAGGCATAACGGCTCTCGACGCTAGGGAAGTCTTGAGAATCTCCGCCGGTCTTAGATGATTTTTACTAAAACCTTTTAATCGGTCGCGTCACCCCCCCCCGCTCGACCTCGTCTTGACTAATTTCTTAACAAAAACCTATTAACCGGTCGCTCTCTGCTCGACCTCGTATCGACTGATTTTTTAACAAAACCTTTAACTATTTTTTAATAATTTTAAGCAAAAGGTAAAAAATGTTGATATAAAATAAAATCTCTTGACAAATCCATAAAAACGCGTTAGTATTTAATTAAAGACAGCAAAGACGCTGAGGGATGTTTTACCCTTGGCGTCTTTTTTTAATTAAATATCCATTTGTGCAACGACGCCCTGGAGTTTACACCCCCGACGTTTTATTTTTTTATCGGAGTTGATTTTTTATGTCCTCAGAGATTCTTTCCCTTCTTGACGGCGAACTGTTTTCCGTGTGGTACTTAATCGGCGCGGCGCTTGTCTTTTTTATGCAATGCGGATTCGCCATGGTGGAAACAGGTTTCACAAGAGCTAAAAACGCCGGAAACATTATTATGAAAAATTTAATGGATTTCTGCATCGGAACCGTTGTTTTCAGCGTTTTGGGCTTTTCCGTCATGATGGCGGAAGATTACGTTTTTGGAATTATCGGCGTCCCCAATCTTCAAATTTTTTCCGATTTCGGAAGCTTCATTAAAGAAAACGCCTCAAGCTTTGTATTTAACCTCGTTTTCTGCGCCACCGCCGCGACTATCGTTTCAGGCGCCATGGCCGAAAGAACAAAGTTCAGCGCGTACTGCATTTATTCGGGGGTTATTTCCCTTATAGTTTATCCCGTCGAAGCGGGATGGGTATGGAATCCCAAAGGGTGGCTGGCTAAGTTAGAATTTATCGATTTCGCGGGATCAGCCGCGATTCACATGGTAGGCGGCACGGCCGCTCTCGTTGGCGCGGCGATTTTAGGACCCCGTCTCGGAAAATATAAAAGAGACGAAAACGGCAAAGTTATTAAAGTCAACGCCATACAAGGCCATTCGATAACGCTCGGCGCTTTGGGAGTTTTCGTCTTGTGGTTCGGCTGGTACGGTTTTAACGGCGCGGCGGCGACGAGTACCTCTCAATTAGCTTCAATATTTTTAACTACCACTATCTCCCCGTCTGTCGCCACGGTTACCTGCATGATATACACATGGCTTAAAAACGGAAAACCAGACGTTTCAATGTGTCTTAACGCTTCTTTAGCGGGGCTTGTGGGAGTGACCGCCGGGTGCAACAACGTAGACGCGGCGGGTTCCGCGATAATAGGAATGGTATCGGGAATTTTAGTGGTCGTTCTCGTAGAGTTCCTTGATTTAAAGCTTCATATAGACGACCCCGTGGGTGCTATCGCCGTTCACTTCGGCAACGGCATATGGGGAACTATCGCGGCGGGCTTGCTCTCCACCAAAAACGCCCCCGCCGGAACAGACGGTCCCGTTTACGCTATAATTCACGGCGGAGACGTCCCGGGCGGCTTTAAAGTCTTAGGCGTGCAGTTTTTGGGAATGACGGCTATCCTCGCCTGGACCACGGTATGTATGATAATAACTTTTACGGTAATAAAAAAGACGAACGGTTTAAGAGCTTCCAAAGAAGAGGAAGTCGCCGGACTCGACCAAACCGAACACGGCCTTCCGAGCGCTTACGCCGATTTTGTCCAGATAACGCACGATTACGACGATTACGGCGAAGGAGTTACGGGGGTAGTCCCCTTAGAAAAAGCGGTCGCGGTAAACACCATTCCCGCTCCCAACAGTCAAAAAGCCCCATCTTTAGCCCCCGACGGCTCAAAGATTACAAAGCTCGATATAATTTGCAGACAAAGCACGTTCGAGTCCCTTAAACACGCGATGGCAAAAATAGGAGTAAGCGGAATGACCGTAACGCAGGTTTTAGGATGCGGGACGCAAGGACGCAAAACAAAATATCGCGGCGTAGAAATCGAAATGAATTTAACGCCTAAAGTCGAGGTTGAGATTGTCGTTTGCAAAGTCCCGGTGGAAAAGGTAATCGCGGCGGCGAAGCAGGCTCTTTACACAGGCAATATGGGAGACGGCAAAATTTTCGTCTACAACGTCGAGAACGCGATAAAGATTAGAACCGGCGAGGAAGGCTTCTTAGCCCTCCAGGACGATAATTAACCCCTCCGCCTTCTAGCCCCCCCCCCTCG
>CAYUEV010000037.1:5676-15532 GCA_964443825.1 uncultured Eubacteriales bacterium | reverse complement strand
TTGACGGATTTTATATAAAACGCCGCGGGCTTTATTTAAAAAAATCACTTGCAAAATCCATTTCACGGTGATAAAATATATAACATAACAGTATCGCATCGCCTTATTTTGGGCGAAATATGACAAAAGGGTGTTTTATATGAAAAAGAATTTCTATCGGATTCTCAGCGTCATCCTTTCGTTGTGCCTCGTCTCCGTTTGTATGATTCCCGTTTACGCCGAAGGCGAGGAAGTTACGCGCGTATCCTGTACGGTTTACGGCGACACGGCGACTCAGAGAGGATTTTGCTGGTACACAAAAGCTGATACCGAAACTAAAATAGCGCTTTACGACGCTTCCGGCAAGGACGTTACCGCCGCTCTCGGCGTAGAGGCGTCTTCATCTCAGTGGGAAGGAAATTACGCCCATAAAGTTATAGTTTCCGGTCTTACTCCGGGGGCTTCTTATACTTACAAAGTAGGCGACGGCGCCGTATGGAGCGCGAAAGGCTCGTTTAAGACGGATGACGGCGACGATAAACTGGAATTCGGCGTTATAGCGGACGTTCAGGCGAGTTCGGCGGAGAACTTCGCGTCCGCCGCGAACGTAGTTAAAAAAGCCCTTGAGCTAAACCCCGAAATCGAGTTTTTAGCGAACTGCGGCGACTACACCAACGACTGCACCAACGAGGAGTGGGATCTTTACGCGGGCGCGTTCGACAACATTTCCCTTTCGCTTACGAGCGTTCCCGTCACGGGCAACCACGACGGCGATAAGAACTGGTTCAGGAATTTGTTCGCTCTCGACGAGTCAAAGAGCGTTCAAACGAAAAACGGCGTAAACTACTCTTTCGATTACGGCAACGCTCATTTCGCGGTCGTCAACACCAACGATATGCTCTGCATGACGGACGCTCAGCTCACTTGGCTTAAAAACGATATGAACGGCACGTCCGCCGACTGGAAAATAGTCTTTATGCACAAATCCCCCTATTCGCTGGGCAAGGACGGCAAATGGCCCGACGCTCTTTATCTTCAGCAAACTCTGACCGAAGTCTGCGACCAGACTAACGTCGATCTGGTTATGTCCGGTCACGACCATATGTATTTAAGAACCAAGCCCTTAAACGCGAACGCCGTAACGGAGCAGTCTAACGGCACGACTTATGTTTTAAGCGGCACGGCGGGGACCAAGAGATACCAAATCCGCGAGTTCTCGCTTGATAGATTTATGCCCACGGAATTTATAGACGCTCTAACGGTCCAAAAAGACGGCTACGCGAACTCCTATAACGGGACCGACTTCAGCTCCGTAGACCAAAACAACGTCGGCGGCTGCTATAACACCGTTACGATAGACGGCGGGAAACTCACCCTTAATTCTTATGTCGTAAGCGACCAGAACGGAACCGTTAAAAATATCGACAAATTTGAGATTACAAAGCCCACGGGCGAAAATACCGCCACGTACTCGGGCGCCAACACGACTTCCTCGTTGACTTACGCCGTATCGACGATCCCGTCGTTTATGAAGCTCGCCGTTTACGCGTTCTTAGGTTGGCTTCCTCAGTTTATTTTAGCCGTTCCGGATATTATTAAATCGGCGGCTAACGGCACGTTCTGATCCTAATCGCGATTTAACCGTAAATAAAACAAAGAGGGCGGCTCGTCCGCCCCTTTTTGGTAAGTTTTTAAACAATAAATTTCGAGGGTTTTGCTAAAATGTCACTTTTAAGCTTAAAAAATAAAGAAGATTGCCGTTTTGATATGATAGCTTTGGGGGAAGTCATGTTAAGGCTTGACCCCGGCGATAGAAGAATAAGAAACGCAAGAACTTTCTCCGCCTGGGAAGGCGGCGGGGAATATAACGTCGCGAGAGGCTTAAGACGCTGCTTCGGTCTTAAAACCTCCATAGCGACGGCTTTCGCCGACAACGACGTCGGCCGCCTTTTAGAGGATTTTATCCTTGAGGGCGGCGTGGACGCGTCTTTGATTAAATGGATTCCCTACGACGGAATAGGGAGAAATTCCCGAAACGGCCTTAATTTTACCGAGAGAGGCTTTGGGATAAGAGCGGCGAAAGGCGTATCCGACAGGGGCAACACCGCCATATCTAATTTAAAGCCGGGAGATATAGACTGGGATTATATTTTCGGCTCTTTAGGCGTAAGATGGTTCCACACGGGCGGGATTTTCGCGGCGCTGTCCGATAATTCGTCGGAAGTCGCCGTCGAGGCCGTAAAAGCCGCTCATAAGTACGGAACCGCGGTATCTTACGATTTAAATTACCGCCCGTCTTTATGGAAAGACATAGGCGGGAAAGAGAAAGCCCGGGAAGTAAATAAAAAAATCGCCCCGTTCGTAGACGTTATGATAGGAAACGAAGAGGACTTTACCGCCTGTTTGGGGTTTAACGTGGAGGGGAACGACGAAAACCTTAAATCGCTGAACTTAGACGGCTACGTTAAAATGCTGGAAAACGTCGTAAAGGCGTACCCCAACTTTAAAGTTATCGCCACCACCCTGAGAACCGTTAAAACCGCGACCGTCAACGACTGGACGGCCATGGCCTACGCAAACGGGCTGATTTACAAAGGGCTTAATATGGAATCCCTTGAAATTTACGACAGAGTTGGCGGCGGGGACTCTTTCGCCTCGGGGCTTATCTACGGTCTTATGACTTTCGACGACGTTGGAACCGCCGTAAATTACGGAGTCGCGCACGGGGCTCTCGCCATGACTACGCCCGGCGACACGTCCACCGCCTCCCTTAAAGAAGTCGAAAATATAGTAAACGGCTTAGGCGCGAGAGTAATAAGATAAATAAAACCGTTAAACGTTAAATTTAAAGTTTTTTAAAATATGAGCGTTTTTTTTGCTTTTCTCTCAAGAATGAAATATATAAACCGCTGGGCGCTTATGAGGAACACGAACGCGGAGTCTTTAAGTCAGCACTCGCATGAGGTCGCGGCGATTTCTCACGTCCTGGCGGCGATAGGCGTTAAGCGCTACGGAAAAAATTTAAACCCGGAGCGAGCCGCTCTTTTAGGGCTTTATCACGATATGAGCGAGATTTTGACGGGCGACATGCCCACTCCCGTTAAATATTTTAACCCCGAAATTAAATCGGCTTACAAAAAAGTCGAAAAATCCGCCCGGGAGAGGCTCTTTAACACGCTCCCCGAAGACTTGCGGTCCGAATTTAATTTTATTGTAAACGACGACGAGGAAGACACGGAGCTTCTTAAAATCGTAAAAGCCGCCGATAAGCTCTCCGCCTTAATTAAATGTATAGAAGAGAGAAAGGCCGGAAACGGCGAGTTTATAAAAGCCGAGCAGTCCACAAGAAAAGCTCTCGACGATTTAAACGTAAAAGAGGCTTTCGACTTTATAGACGAGTTCCTTCCGTCGTATGAGCTTACTCTCGACCAGTTAAATTAGGCGAACTTTATTAGGCGTCAAACGGCTAAAATATAAAAATAAAACGGGAATTTCGGCGGCGGACGAACTTGCCGCTTAGACGGCGCGGTTCGCGGCGGTTTTAACGCTCCCTAAAGCTTTCGCGGTATGCCGGGCGGCGCGTTTTCAGGGGGAATATAAACGCCGTATCCCCGATATTAACCTTGATTTTCCTTAAAACGATGAAATTAGCTTAAAGCCCGCTTAATTTTAAATAACGACAGGTGGTAAAATTGCTTTCTATAGACAAAATATACGACGCGTCGAACGTCTTAAAAGAAGTCGTAAGAAACACGGATATGATTCTCTCAACGGCTTTTTCCGACAAGTGCGAAAATCTCTACCTTAAAACCGAAAATCTTCAAGTCACAGGTTCTTTTAAGGTAAGAGGCGCTTACTATAAAATCTCAAAACTTTCGGACGAGGAGAAAAGTCACGGCGTAATAGCGTGTTCCGCCGGAAATCACGCGCAAGGCGTGGCGCTTGCCGCCACAAGGTGCGGGGCTCGGTCGATTATCTGCCTGCCGGAGGGCGCTCCCATCTCCAAAGTGGAGGCTACCAAGCGGTACGGAGCGGAAATCTGCATGGTAAAAGGCGTTTACGACGACGCTTACAATAAAGCCATAGAGCTTCAAAAAGAAAAGGGCTATACCTTTATTCATCCGTTTGACGACCCGGACGTAATAGCCGGTCAGGGGACCATAGGGCTTGAAATTATAGAGCAGCTCCCCGACGTCGACGCCGTAATAGTCCCTATCGGCGGAGGCGGTCTTATAGCCGGGGTCGCTTACATCATTAAACACCTTCGCCCAAAGTGCAAAGTTTACGGCGTTCAGGCGGCGGGCGCCCCGTCCATGTTCAACAGCGTAAAAGACGGCAAGATAGAAACGCTTGAAAACGTAAACACTATAGCCGACGGCATTAAAGTCAAAACTCCGGGCGATCTTACGTTTGAAATTTGCGAAAAATACGTCGACGAGATTGTAACCGTAACCGACGACGAGGTCGCGGCGGCGATACTCACTCTTATGGAGAGGCAGAAAATAGTCGCCGAAGGGGCGGGAGCCGTTCCCGTAGCGGCCGTTATGTTCGATAAAATCCCCGACGTCAAGCATAAAAAAGTCTGCTGCGTAGTCTCGGGCGGCAATATAGACGTCACCATTTTAAGCAGAGTAATAGAGCGCGGACTTAAAATGACGGGCAGAACCGCCGACATTACCATAGCTCTCTCCGACAAGCCGGGTCAGCTGGCGGCGGTGTCGTCGATTATAGCGGAGCAGGGCGCCAACGTCGTAAGCGTAAATTACGCGAGCACCGACCTCGATATGAACATAACCGACTGCTATTTGAGGATTTCAGTCGAAACGAGGGATTTTGAGCATATAAAAAGCATAAAGGAAGCGCTTGTAAAAGCGGGCTTCGTTCTCTTTTAGGATTTAAAACCAAATAACAATAAAAAAGGTGATTTAATTTGAAAAAAGTGTCTACCGAAAAAGCTCCCGGAGCTATAGGACCTTACAGTCAGGCGATAATATCGGGCGGATTCGTGTTTACTTCCGGGCAGATCCCGATCGATCCGTCTACGGGCAACGTGGAGGCCGTAACCATCGAGGATCAGACGAGAAGATCCTGCGAAAACCTTAAAGCCGTCTTGGAAGAAGCGGGTTCTTCTTTGGAAAAGGCCGTAAAGACCACCTGCTTTTTAGCCGATATTAACGACTTCGCGGCGTTTAACGCGGTTTACGGCGAGTATTTCACAAATAAACCCGCCCGCTCCTGCGTCGCCGTCAAGGATCTCCCTAAAGGCGTAAAATGCGAAATAGAAGTCGTCGCCCGCGTAAATGAAATCAAAAACCGTTAATTTTAAGTTTATGTGGGCTCTGTTCGCCGTTTTATCGGCCGTTTTCGCGGCTCTTACCTCGATTTTAGCTAAAGTGGGGATTAACGAAGTAGACAGCAACCTGGCTACGGCGATAAGAACAATGGTAGTCGTTCTTATGGCGTGGCTTATGGTCTTTGTGACGCGCGCTCAAAGCGGAATTACGGAGATAGATAAAAAGAGCTGGATATTTCTTATTCTCTCGGGTCTCGCCACGGGGCTTTCATGGCTGTGCTACTATAAAGCCCTTCAAATGGGAGAGGTCTCAAAAGTCGTCCCTATCGATAAAATGAGCGTCGTTTTAACGCTTATTTTGTCTTTTGTGTTTTTGCACGAAAAATTTACCGTAAAATCCCTTATAGGATGCGTCCTTATTACGGCGGGAACTTTAATTATGGCGATTTGACCGGCGTTTTTTTAAAAAATTATTGACGGCTATTTCAAAATATGATATAGTAAAGGATATAAACGCTCATTATAATATATAATATTTCGCTAAGAAAAAATAAAATGATTACGGAGGAAATTTAATGAGTAAGAAGTATGTCTACTTATTCTCCGAGGGCAACGCTCAGATGCGCGAGCTTCTCGGCGGTAAGGGCGCGAACCTTGCCGAGATGACAAGAATCGGTCTTCCCGTGCCTCAGGGCTTCACAATCACCACGGAGGCCTGCACAAAGTACTACGAGGACGGAAGAGTGATTAACCCCGAAATCCAGACCGAAATCATGAAATATGTCGGCATTATGGAAGATATATGCGGCAAAAAATTCGGCGACGCCGAAAACCCGCTCCTCGTTTCGGTCCGTTCCGGCGCGAGAGCTTCAATGCCCGGCATGATGGACACCATTTTAAACTTAGGTCTTAACGAGAAAGTTGTAAACGTCATCGCCAAAAAATCCGGCAATCCCCGCTGGGCCTGGGACTGCTACAGGCGTTTTATCCAGATGTTCTCCGACGTCGTTATGGAAGTCGGCAAAAAGTACTTTGAAAAACTTATCGACGACATGAAAGCCAAAAAAGGCGTCGAGTACGACGTGGATCTCACCGCGGACGACCTTCACGAACTCGCCGACCAATTTAAGGCCGAATACAAAAAGCAGCTGGGCAAGGACTTTCCGGACGACCCCAAAGAGCAGCTTTTCGAGGCTATTAAAGCCGTTTTCCGCTCATGGGATAACCCGAGGGCCAACGTTTACCGCATGGATCACGATATTCCTTATTCATGGGGCACGGCCGTAAACGTTCAGATGATGGCGTTCGGCAATATGGGCAACACGTCCGGCACCGGCGTGGCGTTTACCCGCAACCCCGCCACGGGCGAAAAGGGTCTTATGGGCGAGTTCCTTATGAACGCCCAGGGCGAAGACGTCGTCGCGGGCGTCCGCACCCCCATGCCCATTTCGCAGATGCAGGAAGTTCTCCCCGAAGTTTACGATCAGTTTTTGGATATTTGCAACACCCTTGAAAATCACTACAAAGATATGCAGGATATGGAGTTCACCATAGAAGACAGGAAACTCTATATGCTTCAAACAAGAAACGGCAAACGCACCGCCGCCGCCGCCATCAAAATCGCCTGCGACCTTATAGACGAGGGCATGATAACGGAAGAAGAAGCTCTTATGCAAATTGACGCCAAGAGTCTCGATATGCTCCTTCATCCCACTTTCGACCCCGAAGAGCTTAAAGCCGCCGATAAAAACAACGTGGTGGGCAAAGGCATAGCCGCCTCCCCGGGAGCGGCCGCCGGCAAGATCGTATTTACCGCCGAAGACGCCGTAGAAGAGGGCAAGAAGGGCGAAAAAGTCGTCCTCGTAAGACTTGAAACCTCCCCCGAGGACATCGAGGGCATGAAGTACGCTCAGGGCGTCCTTACCGTAAGAGGCGGTCAGACTTCTCACGCCGCCGTCGTGGCGAGAGGCATGGGAACGTGCTGCGTATCGGGCTGCGGCGACATTAAAATGGACGAGGAGAACAAGAAGTTCACCTTAGGCGGCAAAGTCTTTAAAGAGGGCGACGGCATTTCTCTCGACGGCTCTACCGGCAATATTTACGACCGCCTTATCCCCACGGTTCCAGCCGACCCCAACAGCGGCTACTTCGGCAGAATAATGGACTTGGCGGATAAATACAAAAAATTAAAAGTAAGAACAAACGCCGACACTCCCGCCGACGCGAAACAGGCCGTTTCTTTCGGCGCTCAGGGCATAGGTCTTTGCCGCACGGAGCATATGTTCTTTGACCCCGACAGAATAGGCGCTTTCAGAGAGATGATCTGCTCTGAGACAGTAGAGGAGAGAGAGGCGGCGCTCGCTAAAATCGAACCCATGCAGCAGACCGACTTCGAGGGTCTGTTCGAGGCTTTAGGCGGCTACCCCGTGACGATTCGTTTCCTCGATCCGCCTCTTCACGAGTTCGTCCCGACCGAGGAAGAAGACGTCAAAGCTCTCGCGGAAGCTCAGGGCAAGAGCGTAGAGTACATTAAACAGGTTATTTCCGGGCTTCACGAGTTCAACCCGATGATGGGTCACCGCGGATGCCGTCTTACCGTCACATACCCCGAAATCGCCGTTATGCAGACTAAAGCCGTCATTAAAGCGGCCATAGCCGTTAAAGGGAGACACGCCGACTGGGATATTGTCCCCGAAATCATGATTCCCTTAGTGGGCGAAGTCAAAGAGCTTAAATTCGTTAAGGACATAGTCGTTAAGACCGCCGACCAAGAGATTGAAAAAGCCGGAGTATCGTTAAAATACGAAGTCGGCACGATGATTGAGATTCCGAGAGCGGCTCTCACCGCCGACGAGATCGCCAAAGAGGCCGAGTTCTTCTGCTTCGGCACAAACGACTTAACGCAGATGACGTTCGGCTTCAGCCGCGACGACGCCGGAAAATTCCTTCCGTCGTACTATCAGAACAAGATTTACGAGTCTGATCCGTTCGCGCGCCTCGATACCGCGGGCGTGGGCAAGCTTATGGATATGGCGGTCAATCTCGGCAAACAGACGCGCCCCGACCTTCACTGCGGCATTTGCGGCGAACACGGCGGCGACCCGTCCTCAATAGAGTTCTGCCACAATATAGGGCTTGATTACGTCTCCTGCTCGCCTTACAGAGTGCCGATAGCGAGACTTTCGGCGGCTCAGGCGGCTATTAAAGATAAAAAATAACACAAAATAAATTATCGCCCTCGCGGGGTTCGCGGGGGCGGTTTTTATATAAAATCAATAAGATTTTAATAGAACGTCGCGACCGTCTCCTGGGGCGGGGTCGCGGGCTTAATCTCAAGAGCCGTTAAAACGGGGCCTTTTCTGCCGTAAATTTTATTGTATTTTATTTCTATTCTCGCGGTGAGAACAACCCAGTCGCCGTTATTTATAACGCTCAAACTTTGCGGCTTCACAAGAAACCCGCAGTAAGTTATATCCTGGACGCAGCAGGTCATAATGTGCCTGCCCGAAACGAACGAGCCTTCGGGGAAACGCTTATTGGACGCGCAAATACCTTTAAATTTAACGGTTTTTCCGCTGTACGTCTTCATGTTGTCCATAATATCGCGGTAGAAAAGCGCGAAATCCCTGTCGGCTATTTCAATAACGTCGGCGTTTACGTCAAACGGCAGCGGGTCTTCTATATCGTCAAACTCGGACGTTCCGTCGTCGAAATCGTAAACTATTTCGGCTCTTCTTGAAATTCCCCTTACGATTTTATGGTATGGCATTCTGTCAGCTGATTTATCGAATCTGTTAAACGCCACAAGTTCGCAGACGTTCAATTTATCGACCACTAAAGAGCGCATATTCGCGTTGTAATTTAAAAAGGTGGTCGAGTCGGCTACGAATATAATCTGATAAACGGCCCAGCCTTCTGGCATAGCCTCAAAAAAATCGTTAAGAAGCCACATTCCGTTGTACTCGACTACGACTCTCTCGGCTCTGACCGAGGAAGCCCATTTTGAAAGGTTCTCCTCGTTGAGCTCCGCCTCGTCGTCTATGGTTTTAATGTGAACGTTCTGCCCGTAAAACTCCGAAGGATTGTATTCCTCTTCGCCCTCTTCGCAAACTAAAAGGAGCGTCTTCTCGCCGGTGTTAAAACGCTCGTCCTCGAGCGTCCCCTGTATAAATCGCGTTTTGCCGCTTTCCAAAAAGCCTGTAAACAGGTAAACGGGAACTTCTCTTGTTCTCATGATTTTCAGCTCTTTTTTAAAATTTATTATGATAAGAAGAGTTTTTTAAGTTCTTCCTCGTTAATTTTGGAGCCGATTACGCAAAGCCGCCCTGTAACGGAAGAAGAACCGTAACGGATATTGGTTTCCTCCGGCACGTAGTCAAAGTGAATCCACTTGCCGCCGTCCGACGGAACTATTCCTTTAGCTCTTAAAACAGCACCGTATTTTTGGTTGTTGTCAAGCGCTTTAAGGCAGTTTTCGATTTTTTCTATTGTAAATTTATCGGCGGTTTCGGTTCCCCAGCTTGTAAACACCTCGTCCGCGTGATGATGGTGATGATGGTGATGCTCGTGTTCGTCCTCGTCGTC
>CAYUEV010000037.1:0-5576 GCA_964443825.1 uncultured Eubacteriales bacterium | reverse complement strand
TGGTGATGGTGATGTTCTTCCTCGTCGTCGTCGTCTTCTTCGCTTTCTTTCATAAGCTCCGAAAGCTCTTTTGACAAGGAGTCTTTTTTTGCGATAGCGTCGGCTATCTGCTTGCCGGAAAGATCGTCCCAGGGAGTGGTGATGATGGTCGCGTTGCCGTTGTGCTCTTTTAAAAGCTCAAGGCACGTTTTAAGTTTTTCGTCTTTAATATCGGAAGTCCTGCTTAAAACTATGGCGCTCGCGTTTTCAACCTGGTCGTTAAAGAACTCGCCGAAATTCTTCATATACATTTTGCATTTATTGGCGTCCACTACGGCGCAAAAACCGTCAAGCTCAATATCGCTCGAATCAATGCGCAAAACGGCCTTGATAACGTCGCTAAGCTTCCCAACGCCGGAAGGCTCTATTAAAATCCTGTCGGGCGAAAAGTCGGAGAGGACTTTTTTAAGGGCTTTCCCGAAATCGCCCACAAGGCTACAGCAAATGCAGCCGGAGTTCATCTCGGTAATCTCAACGCCCGCGTCCTGCAAAAATCCGCCGTCTACGCCGATCTCGCCGAACTCGTTTTCTATTAGAACGATTTTTTCGCCGGCATACGCTTCTTTAATAAGCTTTTTTATAAGGGTGGTTTTCCCCGCGCCTAAAAATCCCGAAAAAATATCTATTTTGGACATTACCATACCTCTTTTTTTTTAATAAGAAAATATGCTTCTGAACTTGTAAGCCGGGTTCTGTCGTTTAAGGCAGTCATCTATCTTGACCATGCGTCGCCGCAAGGTTCGCGCCATCCTTCGGAGCATAGGCCGAGCAAGCCGCTCCCGTCGATGTTGCTTCGGATAGGGTTTACAGGACGACGCGGTCTCCCGCGCGCCGGTGAGCTCTTACCTCGCCTTTCCACCCTTACCTCAAAAGAGGCGGTATATCTCTGTTGCACTTTCCCTAAGGTTGCCCTCGGCGGCCGTTAGCCGTTATCCCGCTCTGCGAAGCCCGGACTTTACTCGTATCGTATACGCGACTGCCCGGTTCAGGAACACATTTTCCTGATTTTGTATTATAGCATAAAAAAATATATTTGTCAACGATTGCAAAAAGTTTCCCGATATGCTATATTAAAATATATAAATATAAATCGATCGGAAGATTATTTTTTAGCAAAGAGGGCGATTACCATTAAGGAATTTATGAGCGACGATTTTTTATTATCGACTAAGACTTCGGAGATTATTTTTAATTATTGCCGGGACGTTCCCATTTTCGACTGGCACTGCCACCTGTCGCCTAAGGAAATTTACGAAAACAAAACGCCTTCGGGCATAGCCGAACTCTGGCTTTCGGGCGACCACTACAAATGGCGGGCTATGAGAGCTTTGGGCATACCCGAGGAATATATAACCGGCGACGCGCCATATTCCGAAAAGTTCAAAAAATGGGCGGGCGTTATGGATTATTGCATGGGAAACCCCCTTTACCACTGGACGCATTTGGAATTAAAGCGATACTTTAATATAGACGCGCCCCTGTCGCCTAGGACCGCAGAGAAGATTATGGAAGAGGCGGACGAAAAAATTAAATCCGGCGGGTTTAGACCCAAGGAGTTGATAGAGCGCTCGAACGTCTACTGTCTGGCTACGACGGACGACCCCGCCGACAACCTGGAATACCACAAAAAAATATCTCTCGACGGCGATTTTAAATGCAAAGTGATTCCCGCTTTTCGCCCCGATAAAGTTCTGTCGCCCGATTCGCCCGCGTTTCCCTCGTATATCGATACGCTTGAAAGCGCGTCAAACGTTAAAATTGACAATTTTGACGATTTAAAAGAAGCTCTAAAGACGAGGATCGAGTTTTTTAAGAGCATGGGAGCGAAAGCCTCCGACCACTCTTTCGGGCGGGTCCCGTTTAAAAGAGCGTCCGCCGCGGAGCTTGACAATATCTTTAAAAAAGCTAAAAACGGCGAAAACCTCACGCCCTCGGAAATCGAAAAATATAAAACGGAGCTTTTCTTATTCTTGGCGGAGCAGTACAGCGATAATAACTTCGCCATGGAGATTCACATCGGCGCTTTAAGGAACAATAACTCCAAAATGTTCGCGCGTTTAGGGTCTGACGCCGGGTTCGACACGATGGACGACGGGGAAACGGCCTGCAATCTCTCCCGCCTTCTCGACAGTTTGGATAAGGAAAATCATCTCCCCAAGACCATACTTTTCTGTTTAAACCCAAAGGACAATATGATTCTCGCCTCAATGGCGGGGAATTTCCAAAATTCCGACGCCCCGTCCAAAATCCAGTTCGGCTCCGCGTGGTGGTTTAACGACAATATCGACGGTATGCGCGAACAGATAAAGACTCTCGCGAACGCGGGTCTTATCGGCAAGTTTATAGGCATGGTCACGGACTCAAGGTCGTTCCTCTCGTACCCGAGGCACGAGTATTTCAGAAGGATTCTCTGCGACTTTTTAGGCGCTCTTTATGAAAACGGCGAGTACCCCGATTTGGAAATTTTAAAAGAAACGGCTAAAAATATTTCATTCTACAACGCTTTGGAATATTTTGGTTAAATTTGAAGGTGAAAAATATGTCGAAGCTTAATTACGGTTTTGGATTTAGACCGAAGGAATACGTGGCGGACAGCGTACTTGACTTAATTGGAAACACCCCTTGCGTAAAATTAAGCCGTTTTATGAAGTCAGTTGGAGCTTCAGGGAATATTATCGCAAAACTTGAGAACTTTAACCCTCTGGGCTCTGTTAGCGACAGGACGGCTTTAGCGCTTATAGAGGACGCCGAAAAAAGAGAAATTTTAAAAGAGGATACCGTTATAATCGAGGCGGAGTGCGGCGGTATCGGCGAGTCGCTCGCCATGTTTGGAGCCGTTAAGGGATATAAAGTGATAATCGTCGCGGCCGACAATGTTTCACCCGATAAAATTAAGGCTATGGAAGCCTTAGGCGCGGAAGTCGTTTTAACGCCCTCGAAAGACGGTTTTGGCGGCGCTGTAAATAAAGTTCGCGAAATTTCAAAACAATACGACAATTACTTCATCCCTTCGCAATTTGATAACAAAGCGAACCCCGACTACCACAAAATAGACACGGCGAGAGAAATCCTCCGCGACACTTATGGTCAAGTCGACTTTTTCGTCGCGTGGTCCTTTACCGGCGGAACTGTCAGCGGCGTAGGCGCTACGCTGAAAGCTTACAATAAAAACATAAAAATTATCGCGGTCGAGTCCTCGGATTCGCGCCTTTTGAACGGCTCTCCCGTCTCTTACGAGAACGATATTAACGTTAGCCCCGGTTTTGTCCCGCCTAATGTCGACAGAACGGTAATTGACGACGTTTTTGACGTTCTTCCGTCCGAATCGCTCAACGCTGCGAAATCGGCCGCTTTGACGGAAGGTCTTCTTTTAAGCAAGCCCGGCGCTTCGGCTCTCTTCGCCGCCGCCAGAATCGCCGTAAATCCCAACAATAGAAACAAAAATATCGTGGTCTTGATTCCCGACGCGAGTTTATACGTTTAATCGTATTCGCCTTATATAATCTGCGGGATTTAATATGATTTCACTTTCAACCGATATTAAATACATTAAAGGCGTGGGCGAAAAAAGCGCCGCGATGTTTTCGCGTCTTGGCGTTTTCTCCGTCCGCGACCTTCTTTATAATTTCCCGAAAAGCTATGAGGATTGGAGCGCGTCCGTCCCGATTTCGGAAGCACCGTTAAACCTGGACGCGCATATTAAGGCTAAAATTATATCGAAGCCTCTTAAAACCATCTCCAAAAACGGGAAAATAATATATAACGCCATAGCGTCAGACGGGAGCGGTTTTCTGAATTTGGTGTTTTTTGGCAATAAATATATACCCGCTCAGCTTTTAGAGGACAGCGAATATCTTTTTTACGGAAAAATTACTAAAAATTATAAAGGCGAACTGTCGATGGTTTCACCCGCGTTTATGACGGCTTCCGGCAATGAGCGCATTCACGCGGTTTACCGTCTTACAAACAAGCTTTCAAACAAAAAAATAGAATCCGTCGTAAAGACGGCTTTTTTTGAATTGGGAAATATCCGCGAAACTCTTCCCCCGTATTTAATTGAGAAATACCGCCTGCCCGCGCTTCGCGACGCTCTTTACAATATGCACTTCCCCGAGTGCGAAAAAAGTCTTATAAAGGCAAAAAGGCGGCTAATTTTCGAGGAGCTTTTAGTTATGGAATTAGGGCTTCTCTCGGTTAAAAATGTTTCCCAAAAAGAAAATTCATTTAAAATTAAAAACGATTTTACAGGCGAGTTTTTTAAATTTTTGCCTTTTACGCCTACAAACGCCCAAAAAAGATGCGTTTCGGAGTGCATACGCGACATGAAAAGCGCCCATACAATGAACAGACTTTTGGAGGGCGACGTGGGCTCGGGCAAAACTGCCGTCGCGGCGGCGGTAATTTACAGCGCCGTCAAAAACGGATTCCAATGCGCTCTTATGACCCCGACCGAAATACTGTCGGAACAGCATTATAATTCTTTTAAAGAAATTTTAGGCGATAAAATAAATATCTCCCTTCTAACCGGCTCCGTTAAAAAGACTGAAAAATCCGCCGTGAAAAGCGGCGTTAAATCCGGCGAAACCGACCTTTTAATCGGCACGCGCGCGCTTATCGAAAAGGACGTGGAATTTAAAAATTTAGGACTAGTTATCACCGACGAGCAGCACCGCTTCGGCGTAAGTCAGAGAGCGGCGCTAAAGGAAAAGGGCAAAAATCCCCACGTTCTCGTCATGTCCGCCACTCCCATTCCAAGGACTCTGGGGCTGATTATTTACGGCGACCTTGATATTTCCGTTCTCGACGAAATCCCAAAAGGCAGAAAATCCGTTAAAACGTACCTAGTGACGAGCGAATATAAAAAAAGGCTCTACAGTTTCATTAAAAAGAAAATCAGCGACGGCAGGCAGTGTTATATCGTCTGCCCTCTAATTGAAGAAAATGAAGAATCATCGCTAAAAAGCGCTAAAGAATACAAAGAATATTTGCAAAACGAAATTTTCGCGTCGTTTAAAGTCGGACTTCTTCACGGAAAAATGAAATCCAACGAAAAAGAAAACATAATGAAAAGCTTTTCACTGGGGGAAATCGACATTTTAGTTTCGACCACGGTAATCGAAGTGGGAATCGACGTTCCGAACGCCGCCTTAATGGTAATCGAAAACGCCGAAAGATTCGGGCTTTCGCAGCTTCACCAGTTAAGGGGAAGAATAGGACGGGGACATTACGACTCGTTTTGCGTTTTGGTTTCGGACAATAAGAGCGAAGAGACTAAAAAACGGCTAAATATCATGCTGAACACGAGCGACGGATTTAAAATCGCCGAGGAGGACTTAAAATTAAGAGGTCCGGGCGAATTTTTAGGCAGCCGCCAGCACGGACTGCCGGAACTGAAGCTCGCGAATCTAGCGACGGATACAAAAGCCCTTTTCGCGTCCCGCGACATAGCCGTCGATATTCTCAACGGCGACCCCGACCTTTCAAAACCTTGCCACAGCGAACTTAAAAATGAAATCGTTTTAAGTTTTAATATATAA
>CAYUEV010000036.1:0-15840 GCA_964443825.1 uncultured Eubacteriales bacterium | reverse complement strand
TAGTAAAATCAGGCTTTGTCCAACTGTGGAAGTTAGTTTGGGAATTTACGGGTTTCTAGACAATAGATATCAGATCGTAAGACAGTTAGTTTTGCTATAACGCCAAGGTAGTTATTAGTGATAAGCGGATAGTGGTTAGAACTTAATTTTAGGAATTTCCGATGCAATTAAGTTTATTAGTTTTGGTTGTATTTACCGTTTGCTTTGTTGCGCAATGGTTGGTAAAGCGGATACGATTAATTATTATTCTTCAAACTAAACGCTACTTACTACTTACTGCTCACCGCCGACCCTACCGCCATCACTATTATAACTCCGCGCTAACCGCTCTCATCTCTTACAACAAAAACCAACTATTTTTAAACTCTAGCTATTGCTAACTAACTTCTATATTAAATCTTTCTGTTTTATACTCTATTCGCTAATCATAAACAACTGCTTACTACATTCTCGCCATCCTTCTTTCCTATGCCGCGTCTCTTCACACTCTTTTACGCCACGCCTCCGCATCTTCTTCTCTTAAATCGTTGTTGCATTTTCGCATTAGTTCAATTCTTTGCCACTATCTACTCTACCGTTATATTAAAACTATTTGTTTTATTTTCTAATCACTAGGCACTGACCGCTGACCGTCGATTTGTCTCTCAGGCTTTTAACGATACGGCAAAATTAAGGTCTCATCTTTCGTTAAAAAGAGCATTTTCGCTTTTGGGCAAAACCCCGCCGTGATTTATGACGGGAAATTAAAAAAACCCGCCCCAAATTAGGAGCGGGAGTTTAATATTAAGTTTACTTTAAATTTACTTCTCTTCTAAATCGGATGTGCCGCGGAAGTCGCTAAAGTCGGAAAGCCCGGCGGTTACTCTTAAAATTATCCTCGCGTCGGCCGCGGTGATAACCCCGTCCCCGTTTACGTCGGCGTTTTTAAACTGCGTGGAAGTCGCGGCGGGGTACTCTTCAAGCCGAGCGGTAATGCGAAGAGCGTCTCTCGCGTCTGAAGCGGTTACTTTGCCGTCGATATTGACGTCGCCAAGCATATAGTCGGCGTCGCCGGGATTGTAGGTGGAAATGCCTACCGCGATCGGGTCGACGTATCTGTCGCAATTTAAGAACTGCGGGTAAAGAGGATTAGTGAAGACCGTCGTGTCCTCGTTTGTCGTCGCCAGGTACTCTATAATGTCCATAGAGTTGCCGTCCGTTTCAAACGAGCCGTATTTTAAGTTCCTGATGAACCATGTGTTGTCGGGAAGGGCGCAGGTAGAGGCGTCGATGTAGTGAGCTATGCCGGAAAGGCTCAGTTCGGGATTCAAGGCGTCAAACTCGGCGCTTAAGTGGTTGTGGTTCGCGCATTCGCCCTCTTTACTGATCTGGTCTTTGTGCTGAACGGCGGCTCCCACGTCGTTAAGGGGGATTGTGTACGCGCCGAAGCTTGAATAATAGGTGTCTATAAGACCGTCGCTCTGAGCGGAAAGACCGAAAAGCTCGTCCTCGGAGGATTTATTGTCGCCCATGGGGGCTATCTGGATATTCCAGCTCGAAATCACGCTCACGTTGATACCGTCGGATTTGGCTTTGTTGAGAATCTCCGAAGCCGTACCCTGAAGGTTCTTGTAGGCCTGAACTCTCTCTTGAAGCTCGCTGTTGTAGTCGCCCGCCGTGGACGCGTCGTCAATGAACATAAAGTCCATAGCCTCGTCGAAGTACTCTACGGGAACCATGGCCCAAAGACCCGTAAAGTTCTTAATAAGGTCTCTTAAATAATTGTCGTAGAGAGGATCGCGTATATGACCCATCATGGTGATGACCTGAGCCGCGAAATCCTGCATCTCCCAGTTCTTGTTGAGGATGTAGGTTGAAAGCCAGCCGGCGAACCATGTGGCGGGATTGTCTGAAATATCGTTAATATAGCGGATAATGGCGCTCGTGTAGCTGTTGATCTCGTTGTACTGACGGATAAGTCTGCCCGTGAATATGTCGCCTATAAGAGAGGAGCCTTCAAAAGCGGAATTGACCGTGACAAAGTTATCTACGTCGGCCGCCGCGTTCTCATGGCAGAGCGAAAGGTAAGCGGTGGCGATGGAAGAGCCGAAACCCTCGGAGATTATGGAAACTTTTTCTTTATTTGACTGGGCTTTCACGGTCTGGACAAAATCGTTAAGACCTTTCGCGTTATCGAGAGGATCTATTCTCCAGTCGTAAGTGTAGACGTACACGTTATCGGCGCCTATTCTCTTGGCCATGCCAGCGCCCAAAGAACCGGCTATAACCTCGGTGTTCTCCTCGGTGGTTTTGCCGTACTCGTCCATGCCGTAATAAGCCAGGGATTTGTTATAGATAATCGAACCCACGTTCTCGCTCATAGACGTGCCGTCGGGATTAAGCTGAATATTTTGAAGGGCGCTGAGACCGTAAAGGTTGTTGCCCACAAAATAATTAAGCGTTTCGGTGTAGTTGTTCGAGGCCAAAGCCTGAATCATGCTGACGCACATCTCCGCCACAAGCGTGTAAGACGTGACTTTATCAGGCGGGAAAATCTGATCGGCCGTCGCCGTGCCGGGATTCGCGAATATCGGGTTATTGGCGATACCGTTTACAATTACAACAGGATACTCATAATCATCATCGGCTGCGAAGGCGGAACATGATATAGAGAATATCATCACAACCGCCAATAAGCAGGAAACAATCTTCCTTGAGACTTTATGATTCATAAGTCAATCCTCCTTATATTAGTTACCCCTATATTATAAATCATAATTTTGTGGATTGCAATAGAATTTAAAAAAAATTAAAATTTAAAAAGGTATTGACAACGGGCGTTCCGTTTGGTATAATCTTAATCGTCCTAAGACGCGAGAGTGGCGGAATCGGCAGACGCGCACGTTTGAGGGGCGTGTGGTAATCCCGTACGGGTTCAAGTCCCGTCTCTCGCACCAAATCCGGCTTTTTCAGCCGGATTTTTTGTTTAGTCTGTTTCAAATTCCATTAAGCTGACTTTTCCGCCTTCTAAGCTGAAATATATGGCGTTCGAGCCGGATCTGTATTCGATCAGCGATTCGGATCTTGTGGCGTAACCCTCGCCGTAAGCCGCTATAACGTCGTCGGCGGAACTGCCTACGCCAACGCCTTTGTCGCTTTTAATGGACGGGGAAGACACCTCGACGTCGTAAACATAAGACTCGCCGTCGTTTTGGTACGTGTAAATCTTAAATCCGTCGTAGCCGTAGATGACGTCCATGCCGTCGAAATGACAGCTCGGCGCCTGCTCCGTACTGTCGGGAGCGCCTAAGGACTCTTCGTACAGAGACCACTTCGTGCCGGGAGTTACCGTGACGCCGTTTACGGTGCATTTTATGTCGGACGCGCCGAAAGACCCGCTCGCGACCGTAGTGGGCGGCTGCGTGGTTGGATCGGGACCGGGTTCGGGTCGGGGAGTTTCGGGCTTCGCGGTCGTTTCGGGCTTTTTGGTCGCGGCCTCGGTGGGTTTCGCCGCGGTTTCCGTCTGCTTCGCGGTGGTTTCGCGGTTTTCGTTTTCGTTGTTCCCGTCGGTCTTGGCGGCGGCGGTCGCCGTCGTCGCCGGCTTTGTGGTTTTGGTTTCCTCGGTCTTAGCCGTAGTGGCGTCGTCTTTGCTGATTAAGGTGGCGCCGTCCGGTTCGCTGTAATCTTCGACCACGGTGTAAGGCTCGGTCTCGGGCTCTTTGGATTTCCCGCAGGACGAAGCCGTCATAACAAAAACGAGAGACAACGCGACAATTGACAAAAAAACTTTGTTTTTCATTCTAATTCCAATCCTTCTGAGGGGGCGCGCGCAAATCAGACCGCCCGTCTCAAACAAAACGCCGTGAAAAGATTTATAATAAAGATTCCGCGGTTTTCGCTTAAAAGGTCATTAAAAATCAAGGATATTATTGCGCGCCGAGGGCAAAACCCCTTGACACACGTATATATTATATTATCCGTAAGTTTTTGTCAAGCATTTTTTATTTAGTCGCCGGATATTAGGTTACGGAACGGGGAATTTTGTCATAGCGGCCGCGCGGCGTTTGGCGACCGTCGATTAGTCCTCAATTTCAAGAATCCTCCCCGCGTCTTGCGTCTAATATCAAGTGTTTAAATCCGCTTCGTATTTAGTGGTTTTACCGGAAGTCGATACGATAATCGAAACCGCGTCGGGATCGGGGCGGTCTTTTAGGTCTAAATAAACCGAAAAGCCGTCGCCTGAAATTTCGCCGTCCTCTTCGCCGCCCAATTTGTCTTTTTCATAAATATTCTGACACATGTACCGCTTCGACACGCCGTCGGGGAACTCCAGAAGAATGTATATTTTGCTTCTTTCCTCTAAAATCTCCGGGGACAGATAGCCGTAATAGTGGGTAAGCTCGCCGTCTTCCTTAAATACCGCCGCTTCGCCTTTTTGAGACGACACGGCGTCTATTTTTAAGTTTTTAACTTCCGGGCTTGGGAAAATCGGGGCGTACATGGCTATATTTTTAATATTTCTCTCGGCGATTTCATAAATTACGACGTCGCGATCCTCTTTTAAGGCTTTATAAAAGTCGCACGGGACAGATCTTAAAAACGCGGCCTCGTTAAAATTCTCGGCGAGATACGGCAAAAGCGCGTTCGTGAAGGAATCCCTGAACATTAAAAGAGAGCCCGACGCTTTATCGTTTACGGTTTCTATGGTAATGTCCTCTTCGCTTTTAAGCCTTCTCTTGTATCTGTAATTGAAGTTTACGTCGGGAGCGTCCTCGGTTTCGGCAAGACCTTCCCCGGGGTAGAGCATTAAAGACAAGTCGCCCGTCTTTTCGGCAGTTTTAAGCGCGGCGTTTTCGTAAGTTTCATGCGGTCTGTTTACGCCGTCCAAAATCCTGTTGTAAGCGATAAGGGCGCCTTTCCGGTTCCAGTGGGTATCGTACTTATAATAAAGAGGTTCGTCCGACAGCTTGTTTAAATCAGAAAAATCGACGAAATTTAACCCGTTTTCTTTTAAAAGCGATGATAAAACGGTAAAATTGTTTACATCCGATTTGATGTATCTCGCGGGCATATTCTCAGGGTAGAGAGTATTTTTGTCGGGCGCTACGGTAAATACGAAGTCTATTTTATTGGACTCGCAAAAATCCTCTATTTGCTTTAAAGCGTCGGATATGTTAAAAATAACTCTCGGGGACAAAAGATCCTCGCCCGTGTACTCGCCCGCCGTCTCCTTAAAATAGAGCCAGTCGTTTTTGCCGATAATAACGCCGTCCTCGGGGGAAACTTTAAAAACGGAAGTCATGATTTTGGTTTTAGCGTTTAAAAACGGGCCTCTTAAAGGCGTTCTCTCGGTTAAATAATCGGAGAGTTCGGAGTCAAAGTCGCCGTTTAACGCGCCGTCCTCAATAAACGAGGGCGGCTCTAAATCTTCCCGCCTCTCGACGGACGCGTCGGCGTTTCCGAAAAACGACGAAACTCCCGCCGCCAAACAGACGGCAAGACTTATTGAAACAAAAAGAGCGGGCAAAATTTTCTTTTTCATAAACCTAAAAATTGAAATATATAAAAGGATTATACGAGTCCGTCATGAGCATAAAGAGATTTAAAAGGAGCAGGACGGCGGCCAGAACGTAAGACGCTATGTTAAAGAACTTTTTGTCTTTGACTTTGTCTTCGATTTTATCTTTTACGGGGAAGCTGAAAATCACCGCTATAATAAGGATAAAAACAAAATAAGGGTCTAAATACTTGACGGCGGCGGCGGAATTTTTAATCGTGCCGAACATAAAGAGCGATTTAATAAAGACAAAAGACTGCGATAAGCTCTCGACCCTGAAGATTATAAACCCCGTGAACGAAACGAAAACCTGATAAAGCCACTTTACTGGCTTAAATTTAATTTTATCGACGGGGATAATCTCTAGCCTTTCGGCCGCCATAAACACGGCGTGATAAAGCCCCCAGACCACAAAAGTAAACGACGCTCCGTGCCAAAGCCCCGTTAAAAGGAAAACTATAAAAATATTGACGACGGTTCTGAAAAGCCCCTTTTTATTCCCGCCCAGGGGTATATAGACGTACTCCCTGAACCACGACGTTAAAGAGATATGCCATCTTCGCCAAAAGTCGCTTACGGATAAGGCGGAATAAGGGTAATTGAAGTTTTCGGGGAAATCAAAGCCGAACATCTTGCCCATTCCGATCGCCATGTCGCTGTAGCCGCTGAAATCATAATAGATTTGAAGACCGTATGACAAAGAGCCCATATACGAAACGGGAAGAGAGACGCTCTCCGCGTTTAACGAAAAAATACTGTCGGCGACGGACGCCATGGCGCCGGATATAACGACTTTTTTGGAAAGACCGAAAATAAACCTTCTAAAGCCCTCGGCCGTCTTTTGGGGCGAGAGCGTTCTGTCGTTTATCTCTTTTTCTATCGAGTTATATCTTATTATAGGACCCGCTATAAGCTGCGGGAAAAAGGAGACGTATAAAAGAAGCTCCGAAAAGCGCTTTCTCACAACCTCTTTGTTCCTGTATGAGTCGATAATATACGACGCCATCTGGAACGTGAAAAACGATATTCCAATGGGAAGGTCTATTTTAGGGACGGGGATATCAGTCCCCAGCAGCAAATTGACCGATTCCGCAAAAAATCCCGCATATTTAAAGGTTAGAAGGAAAACTACGTCGAATACCAAGAGGGAAATAAGCGCGGCTTTTTTGATTTTTTCTTTTTTGAGGATTAAAAGCCCGCCCGCGTAGTGCAAAAGAACCACAAACAGCAGGACGAACACAAAAAGAGGCTCGCCGTAAGCGTAAAAAACAAGGCTCGCGATAGTGAGAAGGATATTTCTCCCCTTTACGGAGGGGATTAGCATATGAAGGAAGTATACTGCGGGAAGAAAGAAGCATAAGAAGATTACTGAGCTAAAGACCATTTTAAATTATTGTAAATCAAGAGGCGCCGGCATACCGTTAAAATTCAAAGTCAATACGCCGCCGGGAAATTACCCGTAGGCCACTTGTAACCCGCGCTTATCATCTCGCTGTCGGTTTTAAGGTAGTAGCCCCTTTGAGCGTCGATATGTCTCCAGGCGCCGTTTACGTTCACAAGAACCCAGTCGTGTTCGTTGCCGTTGTTGGGGTTAAAACTGGCGCCGACTATTACGTAGCACTGATAACCCGCCGCCTCTAGGAGATATTTAGTAAGGTAGGCGAAATCGTAGCACGCCCCTCTGCCGTTTTTTAATATCCTGATGGCCATGTCGACCGGGTCGCCTTTGGGGTAGTATTTGTATCTAAAGTTGCCGTGGACGTAGTTGTAAATGTTCTTGGGACTGGACCCGTAGGTTTTGAGAATATCCCTTAAATAAATCTGGAACGTGTCCCTGTTAAGCGTTTTGGCGGAGGCTACGCCGTTCGCGTCAAAGCGCACGCCGTCTTTTGTTTCGTTTTGGGCTCTTCTGCCGTCGGGATAATAGTAATATACGTTAAGCCCCTCGTACACCCAGCCGGACGATACCGGAAGACCGTCTTTAAATCTGTAGCTTTTCCCGTCTATCGTCGCGTCGCCCGTGAAAATCTTTCCGTCCGGGCCGAAATAATAGCTCGTTCCGTTGTAATCCGCGAATCCCGCGCCTAATTTCCCGTCCGAAGAGAAGTTATACAAAACGCCGTCTATGTTTTGCAGTCCCGCGGCCATCTTGCCGTCTAAGTCGAAATAATAAGTCGAACCCGAAATATCGACGAACCCCGTCGCCATTTTGCCCTCGGCGTCTACGTAATATGTGGAATCGCCTTCCGTAAGGAACGAGGATTTTAGTAAAACGCCGCTCTCGCTAAAATAATATTTCGCGCCGGCGGTATCCAAAACAGCGCCGGAAAGCGCCGTACCGTCCTCTTTAAGGTAGTACTCGTCGAGTTTCGCGGAGTACCTCAAGGCGGATCTCGCGTCGGAAGCGGTTATTTTGCCGTCGCCGTTTATGTCGATTCTGCCGGTATCGCCAAACGCCTCAAGTCCCGCCGAAATCCTCAAAATTGATCTCGCGTCGGACGCCGCGCAAACGCCGTCGCCCGTAAGATCAACGCTGAGCGCGGCCGGGTACAGGTCGTACATCAGACCGTCTTTTATAAATTCCCTGGGAGAATTTTTGTCTAAGGTAAAAACGGCGCCCCCGTTCCCGTCCGGCTCGTTTACGTCCGGCGACGCGGACTCCGGCTCGCTTGACGGCTCCTCTCCGTAGGCGTATGACCCCACGGCGAAAACAAACAGAAGAAAAACGCATGAAACAGCCGTTAAAATATAAGATAAAACTTTATCAGACTTTTTCACAAACAAGACCCCCCGCTGAACTTAAGAAATCGTCCGAAGTTATAAATCAACCGTCATTAAGTCTAGCACATTAAATTTAAGTTGTCAATACGGGCGAAAACCAAAACCCCTCCGGGCGGGAGGGGTTTACTATAGAGCGTTAATTTACTTCGACTCTCTTCTCTTTTGAAGTTCCGCCGAAATCATCGCTTTCTTTTCGCCGTATATGTCGTATTTGAACATCGGGAAAATTGAGAGAAGCGCCAAAATTCCCGGCAGCGCCGTGTAGGCGAAGAATATAATATCTTTAGTGCCGTTTGTGAACACGCCGGTTTCAAGAGAAGCGTAATATCCCGAGGCGGAGACAAAAATGAGCCCGACCGCCGTTCCCAGCGCCATGCAGACTTTTATGGTCAGCGTAAGAACCGAATAGGCGGCGCCTTCCATTCTCTTGCCGGTCTCATACTCGTAATAGTCCACGGCGTCAGCGGTCATTATCATGGGCATGAGCGTCACCGCTCCGAACTGAAGCCCTATTAAGAAAAGCGTCGCGTAGAAGAGGACGGTCAGGACGACGCTGCCGGGGTTTCTGAACCAGAAATGACCCACCGCGAACGAGAGTACCGAAACCGCGAAGCCGTAGACCGAGAGGAGTATATAGGTTCTCTTCTCATTGAGCTTTTTTATGAGCAGCGGGCACATGGCCATTGAAATCATCGAGCCTATCGCCGTAACTATGCCCAAAACGGCGACGAGGTTCTGCGAACCGAGAATGACCGTCGCGGCCTGAACCTGTATTCCCATCGCCATCTGTCTGCCGAATCCCAGGAAATAGGAGAGAATTACGAGCGCGAGCGGCTTGTTGCTCTTAAGGACTCTTATCATGTCGCCGGCGGAAGTCTTTTCGTTCGGCTCAACTTTGACTCTCTCCTTGTTGATTAAGGGTATCAAGGCGAAGAGCGCGCACCCCAGAACGGCCGTCAAAACAGCCGTGCCTAAAAATTCGGAGGCTATCATGGGAGTGTCCGTCTCGCCGCTTTTTACGATAACTCTGGAGCCGCCCGGAATAATCAGGCACACTATGGGAACAATAACGACGCAGGCGGAAAATCCGACCTGTTTAAAAGTGTTTGAAATGGAGATAACGTTCGTTCTCTCGACGGGGTCCGGCGTCAGCGCGGAGGCGACGCCCTGCGAGGGGACGTCGCCCATCGTCATCGCGATGCTCCAGGCGAAGTATGTGAGGAAAATCCACGCGTACAGCAAGAAGCCCTTAAAGGGAACTTTCACAAACACAAGCGTCGTAAAAATAAGCAGCGGCGCCAAAGAATAGACGATCATGGACTTAAACTTGCCCAGTTTTGACTTTGAGCGGTCCACAAGACTGCCGACGACGGGATCCGCGACAACGGAGGCGATTTTCGCGACGAGTATAAGTATCGCGACAATGCTCACATTGGCCCCCAAAATCGAGCCGTCGAATTCCGCCTGATAGGAGTTGAGAAGTCCGACTATCGCCTGAAAACCGAACAGACCGAGCGAATAGGCGGCGATTTCCTTGAAGTTCATATACTTCTTGTAGTTTACTTCTTTTTTACCCACATCAATGCCCCCTTAACAATTTATATCCTTATGATAAAATATTTTTACGGTTAAGTCAATTATATTTTGAGAATATTTCGCGGTTTATCATAAAAATCGACGCGGGCGGGGAATATAACAAACAAGACGGCGGGCGCCGTTTCGCGTCTTTATTTCGCCGATAAATCCTTTTGGCGTACTCGGGGAAAAACGCCCACGCCGACGCTTACTCCCGCAGGAGGGTCATCCGCGACAAAACGCCAATCCCTCCCTCCGCGTTTTCCCGAAATCCCCCGGTTTCAGACGCAAGAAGGCCGGGCGGCTTTTGGGGAAAATCATAATCATTCGGATCGCGCGTCGCGCATCAAGCCGACAACTTTATGAATATCATTTTGGAAACCATCTAAAGTAAGCATGTTTTCGGGGATTTTTTCGCTGAGTTTTTGTATCTTGAGATCATATATCAGCGTTCCGTCGTCGTTAAAGGCGGCGAGACCTTTAACTTCTCCGTTAAGGCAGTAAAAAGCGACTTTGCTTTCCGTTTCCGTGAACGTATAAACGTCGTATAGAACGCCGTCTTTTTCGAGGGAGGTTTTAACGGGCTTTTCGTACTCGCCTACAGACGAATAATCTAAAGCCGACACGAGTTCGCTGAAATCGGTTTCGATTCCGGCGGCTTTAAGGTAAGGCGTAAAGTCGGCGTAGTACCTGTCGCCTTCGCCGTTTTCCGTCTTTACGTATACTCTTTCATCCATCACAAGAACGCAAACGTTTAAACCGTTGACGGGAATGACGGCTTCCATATCGCCGTCTTTTACGGCCAGGGCTACGCTGCCTTCAAACTCCTGAAATTGATCCAGATCGACGGCTTCCAGATAGAAATCGCCGGCAAAGAAAGCGTCTATCGAGGCGGGATAATCGTTGGTTTCCATTCCGGGACCGCCGCCGTCGAAAGAGCCGGGCTCCGCGTCGAACCCGGTTTCCTGTTCGACCGTAGGGCCGGTTTCAAGTTTTGCCGACCATCTTAAAATCATCCTGGCGTCCGAAGCCGTGACCGAGCCGTCTTTGTTGGCGTCGGCGGCTTTAAGAGCCGTTTCGTCGGGCTTCTCTAGGTTGGCTGAAAACCTGAGAACCGCTCTCGCGTCGGACGCGGTGTGAACGCCGTTTAAGTCGACGTCCCCTAAAAGGAGCGACTCGGCGGACGACAAAACGCAAAAAGACGGGATGATAAGCGTAAGCGCCAAAATCAGCGCCGTAATTTTGTTTTTCACGACAATCATTCTCCATGCGGATAAATTCCGACAGATACTCTATTTTCGATTATAGCACGACGGCTCCCGTATTACAACTATAAAAATCAATATTCCCTTGAAAATATTTTATTTTTGTGGTAGTATAAGAGGCGCGGGTTTTATTAAAGCTCAGCATTTAAAATTTAAGGTGATTTTAATGGCGAGACCACTTATTATAGTCCCCGGAGCGGGAAAGTCAAAGGTTGTTTTAACGGACGCGGGCGGCGCCGAAATCAAAAACGCGTGGCCTCCCGCGATCGATAAAAAAGCCCTGATAAACGACGTAAAAGGCGCTCTCATGAAAATGATGGTCTTTAGAAAAGACGGCGGCTTCTCCGATAAAATCAAAAATATCGTTTTGGACGTCGTCAACCCTCTCTCCTTAAATCCCGACGGGAAAAATAAAAACAGCGTCAAAACCGTAAGATTCCAAAAACCCGTTTCGGAGTGTTCCGAGGGCGAGAAGAATTTCATCTACAGAATGGCGGACGTTAAGGATTTGGCAAAAACCGTCGGCGAGGAGAACGTGTTTTACTTCTCCTACAACGCTTTCGGCGGCGTTTTTTCGGAAGCGAAAGAACTTGACGATTTTATTAAATCGGCCCTCGCTAAAACAAACTCCGATAAAGCCGATATTATTACCACGGATTTGGGCGGGGCTTTAGTTAAGGCTTACGTCTTAAAGTACGGGAGCGAGAATTTAGGAAAAGTCGTAAACGTATCGTCCGCTCTCGACGGCATGGAGATAGTCGGAGCTTTATTCCTCGACAAATTAAATCTCGACAGACCCTCGGAACTCTTAAATTATCTGGGCGGCAAAGCGACCTCTCTTTCGCAGGCTCTCGCGGTCGTCCCCTCCGACGTTATGAAAGCGACGGCTCAAAAGGCCGTGAACGCCGTTAAGGAGAGCGTCGTAATTTACAGCTCTTTAATGTGGGCCTTAATTCCTTTTAGGCTATTTGACGACGTTTTTAATAAGTATTCCGAAAAACTCTCTCCCTCCCTTCGCGAGGAGATTAAAGAATATCATGATTTTTCGTTAAAATTCCCCGAAATCATTAAAGATCTCGATTTTTACAATATTTCGGTCTGGGGAAAAAGACTGGCGCCCGTCGTGCTTGACGACGACTTTTCGTCCGACGGTCTTGTGGAAGCGGCTTCCTCGTCTTTATGCGGGTCCTGTTCGCCGGCGGATCGCGAACCCGATAAATCGACCTGTCCCGCGCCCGATAAAACCTACTTTGTTAAAGACGCGTCGCACCTCTCGGTTTTAAGCGACGAGAGAGTTAAAACCATAATAAGCGGGATTTTCTCTTAAAACTCATTAAAAAAGGTGACGCAAATGTCCGATATAGAGTATGCCGTAAAAGTTCGCAACCTCAACAAATCATATGTTCGCGGGAAACCCGTTCTGTCCGACGTATCGTTTGATATTCCCGCGGGCAAAATAGTGGGGCTTCTGGGTCCTAACGGCTGCGGCAAGACGACTCTTTTAAAAATTCTCTCCGGCTGCATCCACGATTATAAGGGCAAGGTCGTCATAGGCGGGCGCCAGCCGGGCGTTTTGACGAAAGCGTCGACGGCGTTTCTGCCCGATACCGCTTACCTTCCGGACTACTTCAGGACGATAGACGCGATCGACTACTTTAACGACTTCTTTTACGATTTCGACAGACAAAAAGCGCTTGATTTCGCCGAGCGCTTTCACCTTAACTTAAAGAAAAAAATCAAAACCATGTCCAAGGGTATGCGGGAAAAGATCCAGCTTCTTCTGGTTATGTCGAGAGCCGCCGAGCTTTACCTTCTGGACGAGCCTTTGGGCGGGGTCGATCCCGCCGCGAGAGAAAATATTCTCGATATCATAATGCGAAACTACGCCGAAAAATCGACGCTGATATTGTCCACTCACATGGTAAACGATCTTGAGGCGAGTTTTAACCACGTTCTTATTTTAGGCCGCGGGAAAGTCCTTGTGAACACGTCGCTGGAAAACGTGAGAAGAAGCGGCAAATCGCTTGAGGAAGTATTTAAGGAGGTAATAGGAAATGATTGGGAAATTGATTAAACACGACCTCCTCTCCGGCTTCAGAAGAATGGGCAACATTTACTTGGCCGCCGCGATAGCCGCCGTCGCGATGCTTATTTCGGCTTTTTTTAAAAACGGGATTTTAAGATTCGTCACCTCTGCCGCCGTCATAATAATCACTCTCGCGGCTCTTATCGTGACCTTTGTTTCGGTTGTTTTCGGGGTTAATAAATCGCTCTTCGGACGAGAGGGGTATTTGACCCAGACTCTCCCCGTAAGGACAAGCTCCTTGATTTTTTCCAAGTGGATCACGTCCTCGTTCTGGGTCGTGATAAGCTACGCCGTCGCCGCCGTGTCGGTCGTCGCCCTCGTCATGTACTGGACGACGGAGGATCAGGAAGGCGCCCAGGCTTACGACATGATATACTCTCTTCTGCAGAGTTTCGGGTTAGGCGCCGAAAAGATTTATATCAAATACCTCGCGGTTTCGGCGATAATAGGACTTTTTAACGCGTGCGTCCTCGTTATGCTCATAATCTTTGCCATAACCTTAAGCAACGTAAGGCCTTTTCACAAGCTGGGGACGGTGGGCGTTATACTTTACGCCGCCGCTGTGATTTTTATAATCCAGGGCGCGGCTTACGGTCTTGAGTCGCTTTGCGACGTGACCTTGATTATAGCCGAGGAGGGCGTTTCAATGTCGGTGAATCTGGCCGCCATAAACGAGGCGTCGGCGAACGGCGCTCTGACTGTAGGGCTTACGGGAGTTTACTTTAAAACCATAGCCTCCGTGTTTATCTATATCTTAACCGTTCAGCTTACGGAATCGAAAATTAACTTAAAATAATTATTTTGACGCGATTTTCCGAAAATACATTTTATCTAAAATTGTAAAAAATTTTTAAGAATTTGTAAACGAACTGAAAATCTTCCAACAACATATTGTATAACAAATTTGACTTGGGCTATATGTAGTTTGAGTTAAAAGTAGATTTTGTCATTTTTAACAAAAATTAGAATAATTCTTGAATTAGGCTTTAAATTTCTTACATATTGTGATATAATACCCTGCGTTAATAAGTTTTCTCCGCGGCATATCCCCAATATGCTTAGCGTTGTTATCTAAAAAATACCGGGAAGTTACATAATGGAAAAATTCGTTATAAACGGCGGCGTAAGGCTTCATGGCGAAGTCGATATAAGCGGAGCCAAGAACGCCGCTGTGGCGATTATCCCCGCCACGATTTTAGCCGAGGACGTCTGCCGGATTGAGAATATACCCGACATTCGCGACGTTCAGGTCATGGTAAAGATTCTCGTCGATATGGGCGCTACGGTTCGCTATATCAATCCCAATACCCTTGAAATAGACACGAGGAGTATAATGTCTTACGTAATTCCCTACGAGATGACAAAGTATTCCCGTTCGTCCTACTACCTTTTAGGCGCTCTTTTGGGCCGCTACAGTCACGCTAAAGTCGCGATGCCCGGCGGGTGCAATTTCGGCGGCGTGAGGCCTATCGACTTCCACTTAAAAGGTTTCGCGAAGTTGGGCGCTTCCATCACGAACGACAACGGAATGATTGACGCTCAGGCGGCGAGGCTCTCGGGCAACGTCATTTATTTCGACAAAGTTTCGGTCGGCGCGACCGTGAACATTATGCTGGCGGCGGTTAAGGCGAGGGGCGTCACTATAATCGAAAACGCGGCGAAAGAGCCTCATATAGTCGATCTCGCCAACTTCTTGAACCTCATGGGCGCGAACGTCAACGGCGCCGGAACGGACGTCATAAAAATAGTCGGCGTGCGCTCTCTTCACGGCTGCTCTTACTCCATTATCCCCGACCAGATCGAGGCCGGCACTTATATGGTCGCGGCGGCGGCGGCGAAAGGCGATATTCTCATTAAAAACGTCATTCCCAAGCACCTTGAGTCCATAACCGCGAAGCTCAAAGAGTGCGGCGTTACCGTCGCGGAATACGACGACTCGATAAGAGTAAAGTGCGCCCAGAGGTGCAAAAGCTGCAAAGTCACGGCTATGCCTCACCCCGGTTTCCCCACCGATATGCAGCCGCAGTTCACTACTTTTTTAGCCCTCAGCAAAGGTATAAGCATTGTAACGGACGGCGTGTGGGACAATCGTTTCCGCTACGTCGATCAGCTTATCAGCATGGGCGCGTCCATCCAGATCGAGGGCAAGGCGGCCATAATTTCAGGCGTTAATAAGCTCCACGGCGCTCCTGTCAGAGCCGACGACTTAAGAGCAGGCGCCGCTATGCTTATAGCCGGGATGTGCGCCGAGGGGACGACCGTAATAGAGGACATTTACCACATCGAAAGAGGATACGAAAGAGTAGTCGACAAATTAAAGGGACTTGGAGCGAACATAGAAAAAGTCGATTTCCCCGACCGCGAGTCTTCCGCGAGATCCGCCCTGAACGCGGGATAAAACAAAATATAACGTTAGATTAAATTCCGCGCCTTATTAGCGCGGGTTATTTTTTTAGACGTTGGATTATAGACGGCGGACGTTGGACGTTAGGATATAAAACGGCCGGTTTTGCCGTAACGTCAGCGCGGCGGCGGGCGGGTATTATATATTAAAACTTAAAACGATTTCATTTTTAAGTTCGCTGTGGCAAGGTTTT
>CAYUEV010000035.1:0-15869 GCA_964443825.1 uncultured Eubacteriales bacterium | reverse complement strand
AGGGGGGGGGGGAAGGTATTAAATAAAGATTACTTCATCATTCCGGCTACTTCGTCCGCAAAGTTTTCGCTCTTCTTTTCAAGACCTTCGCCTTTGGCGTAGCGGATAAATCCGGTGGGCTTAATAGAGCCGCCTAAGGCTTTCGCCGTGTTCTCTATATATTTCCCGACCGTAATGTCGCCGTCTTTTACGAACGACTGGCAGACGAGACAGTTTTCGTCGTAGTATTTGCCGATCTTGCCCGAAACGATCTTCTCTTTAACCTGTTCCGGCTTATTGACCATTTTGGGGTCTTCGTTCATCTGAGCCAAAAGAATCGACTTCTCGTGCTCGATAACGTCCGCGGGAACTGAGGATTCGTCAAGGTAAGCGGGGCTCATGGCGGCAACCTGCATCGCGACGTCTTTGCCCATTACTTTGAATTCCTGCTTTTCGGCGATCTCTTTGGAAGTATCAAAGGTGACGACGACCGCTACGGATCCGCCCCCGTGAACATAAGAGCAGGCAACGCCCTTCACGACCTCAAAACGGCGGATTTTAATGTTTTCGCCTATCTGAAGGACTTTATCCTGAAGATTTTCCTGGACGGTTCTGTCGGTTCCTATAAGGTTGTCGCCAAGAAGAGCGTCGACGTCCTTGGGGTTATCGGCGGCTATCGTTTTGGCGACGTCGAGCACAAAAGCGTTAAAAACGTCGTTTTTGGCGACGAAATCGGATTCCGCGTTTACTTCCAACACTACCGTTAAATCGCCTTCCGCGTAGACCGTAACGACGCCTTCCGCGGCTATTCTCGACGCTTTTTTCTGAGAGGCGGCGAGACCTCTTTCTCTTAACACGTCGATCGCTTTATCCATATCGCCGTCGGTTTCGGCGAGAGCTTTTTTGCATTCCATCATGCCGACGCCCGTTTTTTCACGGAGAGCCTTAACGTCAGCGGCTGTAAAAGACATATTTTATCATTCCTTTAATTTAAACTTTAATTCTTTTTGTTTTAAGACGCCTCTTCGTCGTTCTCGGTATTTTCGGTTTCAGGCGCGTTCTGTTCGCCTTGTTTGCCCTCGAGAACGGCGTCCGCCATAGCCCCCGCTATGAGCTTTACGGCGCGGATAGCGTCGTCGTTTCCGGGGATTACGTAATCAATCTCGTCCGGGTCGCAGTTCGTGTCGACTATGGCGACTATCGGTATTCCTAACTTTTTGGCCTCCGATACGGCTATGCGCTCTTTCCTGGGGTCAACTATAAACATCGCGGCGGGCATTCTCTTCATGTTTGTGATTCCGCCTAAGAATTTTTCGAGTTTCTCGATTTGAAGTTTGAGCTTGGCGGCTTCTTTTTTGGGGAGCATCTCGAAAGTGCCGTTCTCTTCCATCGCCTTAAGCTGAGAGAGTCTTCTGATTCTAAGCTTAATGGTGTTGAAGTTCGTGAGCATCCCGCCAAGCCATCTCGCGTTGACATAGGGCATTCCGCAGCGCTCCGCCTCTTCTTTAATGGAATCCATGGCCTGCTTTTTAGTGCCGACAAAGAGTATCTCGTCGCCGTTTTCGGCTATGGAGCGGACGAACATATACGCTTCGTCAAGTTTTCTTACCGTTTTTTGAAGATCGATAATGTAAATCCCGTTGCGCTCCGTGAAAATGTACTCCGCCATTTTCGGGTTCCATCTTCTCGTCTGGTGGCCGAAATGAACGCCCGCCTCGAGAAGCTGTTTCATTGATACGACTGACATTTATTTTCCTCCTTAAACCGCCGCGGCATAAGATGATTTCGCGCTTGAACTCAGGCTGAATTCACGAATCGCGAACTTCAGCGAAAGTCAGGACGGCGCGTTCGCCGCGTGAGTTATTAACCAAGATGAATATTAAGGTTTTTATTTTATGCAAGAAATGTTTTTGATTTTTAAGGTTTTATCACCAGTCTGCCTCTTCATGAGACGATAATTTTAATATTTTCTCATAATCGTCGTCTTTTGCCGAAACATTTTTTTTAATTATTCCGCATTTTGAACATTTAAAAACTATTACGGCGCCTTTTTTTGAATCGATTTCAACTCCGACCGGCTTCATCATTCCCCTGCAATCATTTTTTCTGTCGCCCGGATTGTCGTCTACATGGATTGAATACAAACAATAAGGGCAGTGATTTCTGGACGTGTAATACAGCTTATCAACATATTTTCCACAATGTTCGCATGTGAAAGACTCGTCGTTTTTTGTAAATCTTTTCACACGCAAACCTCTTTTAAGCTAAATCAGGGGACGCTCCCCGCCATCGCAAACGCGAACGGTAAAGTCATTATCGTCAGACGCCGCGCGGCGATCTAAAGTTGTTATAATTCTCAAGCCGGTATTTAGACGTAATTTCCGAATTCAATTCTAAGATAACGCCAAACGTTTTTAGAAAGAGAATTCCGATAAATCTACGCGCAGCCGAGCATATATTTTATCATATAAATCTCAATTTTTCAATAGTAAAACGGAGAATTTTTAAAATTTCGTTTTAAGAGTAGGAATTGCTCCTCGGAAGACCGATTTCCGCCAAAATGTACTCTTCTTTTTCTCTCATCCTGACGGCCTCGAGACCGCCTTTTTCGTGATCGTATCCTAAGAGGTGGAGCATTGAGTGAACCGTTAAAAAGGATATTTCGCGCTGAAAACTATGACCGTACTCTTTGGACTGCGCCAAAGCCCTCTCCAAGGATATTACTATATCGCCCAGGAGCTTGGCGCCCGTGTCGGGGTTTACGTCGTAATCGCCGTTAGTCCCCAGCGGGAATGAAAGCACGTCCGTCGTGGAATCCACGTTTCTGTATTTTTTGTTGAGCCTGCGCATCTCTTTATCGTCCACGAAGCGCACGCTTATTTCAACCGAACCTTTAAAATCCTCTATCTTCAGGGTGGCGTTACAGCACCGCCTTATAAGCATTCTTGTGCCTGTCGGCGGCTTGACCGTCTTCTGATCGTCGGTGATGACGACTTTTATTTTGTCCTTCATAAAGCAACCCCCTTATTGTAAGATTTTAGACGATATTCCTTTATTATTTCTTAAAAACGCAAAACTTGATTATGATTTTTGGTTGTCGCGCCTTTCATACGCCTTAATGATTTCGGTTACCAGCCTGTGTCTTACGACGTCCTTTTCGTTAAAGCGAACGGTTTTGATTCCTTCGACGTTTTTAAGGATTTTTACGGCGTCCACAAGCCCCGAACGCCTGCCCTCGGGCAAATCAATCTGTGTTATGTCGCCCGTTATGACCATTTTGGAATTAAAGCCGAGCCTTGTTAAGAACATTTTCATTTGTTCGGGAGTGGTGTTCTGCGCCTCGTCCAGTATTATAAAACTGTCGTCAAGCGTCCTGCCTCTCATATAAGCCAAGGGCGAGACCTCGATAACGCCCTTTTCGCGGTATTTTTGGAAGCTCTCGTACCCTAACATATCGAATAAAGCGTCGTAAAGAGGTCTTAAGTAAGGGTCGATTTTTTGTTGGAGATCCCCGGGCAGAAAGCCCAGCTTCTCTCCCGCTTCCACCGCCGGACGCGTCAAGATAATCCGCTCCGCCTCTTTGGCCCTGAAAGCGCTTACCGCCAAAGCCACGGCGAGATAGGTTTTGCCCGTTCCGGCGGGACCTACGCCAAAGACCACGGTATTGTTCTTTATGGCGTCTATATATTTTTTCTGTCCTATCGTCTTAGGCTTTACGGGAGCGCCCCTCGTAGTAAAGCAGACGAGATCGCCCGCTAAATCGGCGGCTTTATACTCCCCGCCGTCTTTTATTAGGGAAATTATATATCTAACGGTTTGGTCGTTAAGCGCCTCGCCTTTTGAGAGAACGCCGAGCATGGCTTCTATGGCGCGGGAAGCGAGAACCGCGCCGGAGTCTTCGCCTGAAATTATAAGATCCGAACCCCTGTTTAAAACGGTCACCGAAAATTCCTTTTCAAGGAGTTTGACGTTTTCATCAAAACTCCCGAAAAGACTCACGGCGTTTTCCATTCTGTCGATGCTAACTGTAACGTCCATTATTTTTGTTTTCTACGACCTCAATCCCAACGCTTGTGATATTAGTGTATCACAGATTTTTGTTTTTGTCAATAATTTATATAAATTTTAATAAATTTTATAAGTTTTAGACAAACTATATTACTCGTATATAGGATGAGATTTCGTCATTTTAGCGGTCTCGGAGGCGATATAATCTTTTTTACCGGTAAAATCGGTAATGGCAAGGTAAATGCATTCCGCGATTTTATCCATGTCGTCCGTCGTAAACCCTCTTGTGGTGACGGCCGGCGTACCTATTCTTATCCCACTTGTGACGAAAGGCTTCTGGGGGTCGTTGGGGACGGCGTTTTTATTGACTGTGATATTGACCTCGTCCAGCCTGCTTTCGAGTTCCTTGCCCGTGACGCCCGTGGAGCGCAAATCGCAGAGCGCCAAGTGATTGTCGGTTCCGCCGGAAACCAGGTTTATCCCCCTCTTTAAAAGCCCGTCCGCCAAAGCCTTCGCGTTCTCGACCACGTTTTTGCCGTACTCTTTGAACTCGGGCTTTAAAGCCTCCCCGAGACATACGGCCTTGGCGGCTATCGTATGCATTAAGGGTCCGCCCTGGCAGCCGGGGAAAATCGCTTTGTTTAAGGCTTTGGAAAATTCCTCCTTGGCGAGTATAAGTCCGCCTCTGGGGCCTCTTAAAGTCTTATGCGTCGTGGAAGTGACTATATCGGCGTAGGGAACGGGCGAGGGGTGAACTCCCGCCGCGACGAGCCCCGCTATATGCGCCATATCCACAAGGTATATCGCTCCCACGGATTTCGCTATAAAGCCGATTCGCTCAAAATCAATCGTTCTGGGGTAAGCGGACGCGCCCGCCACTATCATTTTAGGCCGGGCTTCCTTGGCGATTCTTTCCAGTTCCCCGTAATCTATAAAGCCGTCCTCGTTAAGACCGTATGAAACGAAATTAAAGTACTTCCCCGACATATTGACGGGCGAACCGTGCGACAAATGACCGCCGTGGGCAAGGCTCATTCCGAGAACCGTGTCGCCGTAATTTAAACATGAAAAGTACGCGGCGATATTGGCCTGCGTGCCGGAGTGGGGCTGAACGTTAGAGTACTCCGCCCCGAAAAGCTCTTTCGCCCTGTCATTTGCTATATCCTCGGCTTTATCGACGTATGCGCAGCCGCCGTAATATCGCCTGCCGCTGTAGCCTTCCGCGTATTTGTTTGTAAGAACGCTTCCCATAGCCGCCATAACCGCGGGGGAAACGATATTCTCGGACGCTATAAGCTCGATATTGTCCCTTTGCCTTGAAAGCTCAAGATTCATGCTCTCGGCTACCTCGGGATCTATATCTTTTAAATACTCGGCGGAATTTACAAAATCACTGTACATATTCTTCTCCCAAAACTGTTAAAACAAAATTTTTGCCGCTTTTTTTCGAAAGCCAGTATATCACATCGCGAGGGCGTATTCAACCGGCAATTTAATCAAAGAAAATCGCTTTATAAAACATTTTTTGGACGGCGGCTATTTAAAGCTTGTAAAAATTCCGATAAATGTTATAATAACTCTATAGGTTAAAGGGAGGCGGAATTATGGCTTTTAAAAAGCGCGAAAAGAAAGAGCGAAAACAATTTTCATATAATTCCGGCAAAAATCCCCCGACGCCCTCTTTTAAAAAGGGTTATTACGGCTTCAGGGAGGATTATCCCGAATTTACCGATAAAGACGGCTTTAAAGACGGCGACGACCTAAACATGTCCGCCTCCAAAAGGAAGTCTTTCAGGCGAAAGCTCATCGTCCTCTTTACCTGCGTTTTTATTTTTTCGTTCGTGTCGACGGCTCTTTCTCTTTCCTTAACCCGCGTCCCGCCTGTAGAGGAGTCTTCGGACGGGGAAACCGGCGATCCGCCGAAACTCGATTCTTTTGTATTCCTGCCCGGAACCGTCCTTTCGGGGGAGAACGCGACGTCTATTATTAACGCGTTAAAAGCGGAGGACGTAAAAGCGGCGGCTGTTGAAATAAAAGACCCCGAAGGGAAAATATACTTTAAAACCAAAGCGGCCGTTCCTCACGAATCCTTAGTAAACGCTTACGACGACGCTAAAAGCGTAATATCGTCCTTTAAAGACGCGGGGATCAAGGTTTACGCCGTTATATCGTGCTTTTCGGACGATATTTACGGGAGAGTAAACTCCGGCGACGCGGCGTTTACCGCCGAGTCCGCGTCCGACGGGAGCGTAAAACAGTCCATCTGGTACGACGAAGACGATAAAAAACACGCGTTTTTAAGTCCTTATTCCGATAACGTAAAATTTTATTTAAGGACGTTTACGGAAGACGTTTTGACTTTGTCGCCCGACGGGATAATTTTTGAAAACGTCTGCCCGACGGGAAATTACGGCGGCGTAACTTTCCCCGGCTCTTTGGATTCTCAAAACGACTTGTTTGCCGAAATAGCCGAAACTTTAGAGCCGTTAAAGGGGCTGTCCAAAGAAGTCGGGATAAAAGTCCCGCTTTCCGTTATGCTGGAGTCTTTCAACAAAAACTCCCTTCCCGCGTTTTTAAACGGCGAGAGTTTTATCGTCCCGGAGATAATTCCGTCGAAAACGCCAAAAGGCGCGACTATCGGAAACCGCCGGTATAACGACGCGACTTTAGCCCCCGAACAGTTTACCGACGACTACATGAAAGCCTTAAAGACGCTTTTAAACAATAACGGCGTTGAGACGCGAATTATCCCCTATATCGAAAAGGATTCGCCTCAAAACGCCCTTGCGGCGAACGGCGCGCCGGCGTATTTTTACGATTTCGATTTATCGAATATATGACTGAATTTACAAAAATTTTACTTGTTTTTTTACAAAAAATATAAACAATGCGAACTATTTTTCAAAAGCTATTTACAATCAAAAAACAATATGATATAATTTAAAAGGAGTAAAGGCGGACGCCGGGCGGGGATTTAAAAGTTGCCAAGCGTCTTTAGCGGTCTTTCCGATTTACGCCGCGTTGCCGGCGTGTCTGTTCGCTATATTGTTCGCGGCTCGTTCCGCTATATTGTTCGCGGCGCTGTTTACAGTATTGCCGACGACGTTTTTCGCGGCGGTCGCGGACGTTTTAAAATTCCCGCGTCAGCGTTTTTAAGTCCCTTAACAATGTTTACCGAAATTTAATTATCGGCTGATAAGAACGCCGCGTTTTTAATCGACTCGTTTTAATTTCCGGCGGTTTTTCGCGGTTTTCAGCTTTAAAATATCTAAAAGGTGGTTTTATGTCCAAAAAGAAAAAAGACGCTTCTCCCGTCGAGAGCGCCCCTTCCGTTGTACATATGTCTCTTGACGAAATAGTTTCATCTCTCACTCTCGATCAAAAGGTTTCTCTCGTGTCGGGCAAGGATTACTGGCACACCGTAAATATAGACTCGCCTAAGGCGAAAATCCCGTCCGTTATGGTGTGCGACGGCCCTCACGGGCTTCGCAAACAAGAAGACACGGCGGATAATTTAGGCGTAAACGACAGCGTTAAGGCCGTCTGTTTCCCGTCGGCCGCCGGTCTCGCCTCTTCTTTCGACGTGGATCTTCTTCGCTCCCTGGGCGAAACTCTCGGAGAGGAGTGCCAGGCCGAGAACGTTTCGACGCTCCTGGGTCCCGCTATCAACATTAAGCGTTCGCCTTTGTGCGGAAGGAATTTTGAGTATTTTTCGGAAGACCCGTATCTCGCCGGCAAAATGGCGTCCGCGTATATAAACGGCGTTCAGTCTAAAAACACGGGCGTTTCCTTAAAGCATTTCGCCGGAAACAATCAGGAAAAAAGACGCTTTAACGTATCGAGCGAAATTGACGAGAGGGCTCTCAGGGAAATTTACCTTAAAGCGTTCGAGATAGCCGTTAAGGAGTCGAACCCTTGGACCTTAATGTGTTCTTACAACAAATTAAACGGCGTTCAGGTTTCCGAAAACGAGAGGCTTTTAAACGATATTCTCCGCGACGAGTGGGGTTTTAAAGGTCTTGTCATGTCCGACTGGGGCGCCGTGAACGACAGAGTTAAAGGTCTTAAGGTGGGGCTTGACCTCGAGATGCCCGGCACCTTCGGAAGAAGCGCCAAAAAGATAAAAGCGGCCATAGAGGACGGCTCTCTCAGCGAAGAAACGCTCGATAAATCGTGCAAGAGAATTTTAAATCTCGTCTTTAAGTGGTCGCAAAACAGGCTTGACTGCGATTTCGACAGGGAGGAACACCACAAGAGGGCTAAAAACGCGGCTCTTAAATCCATGGTTCTCCTTAAAAACGAAGACAACATTTTACCGCTCGATAAATCCAAAAAAATCGCTTTTATAGGCGAGTTCGCCAAAAATCCGCGCTATCAGGGCGGCGGCAGTTCCCACATAAACTCCTATAAAGTGACGGACGCTTACTCTTCGTCAAGCTCCATAACCAAAGGGATACTGTACGCTACGGGCTTCGGAGTGGAAGATAAAGAAATTTCAAAAGACCTTTTAGACGGCGCCTTAAGAGTCGCCGAAGACGCGGACATAGCCGTAATTTTCGCGGGTATCCCGGCTTCTCTCGAATCGGAGTCCTTTGACAGAGCGGATATGCGCCTGCCGGAGTGCCAGAACTACCTTATAGAAAGAGTGTCGGAAGTCCAAAAAAATACCGTGGTCGTCCTTCACAACGGCTCTCCCGTCGAAATGCCCTGGATAGATAAAGTAAAAGGCGTCTTAGAGGCGTACTTAGCGGGCGAAACGGTGGGCGAAGCCGAAAGCGACATTCTCTTTGGACTCGCCAACCCCTCCGGGAAACTCGCCGAAACGTTCCCCTTAAAATACAGCGACACGCCCTGTTATTACTCTTTCCCGGGGACGTTTAACACGTCAGAGTACAGAGAAAGCGTCTTTACGGGCTACCGCTACTATGAAACCGCCAAAAAAGACGTTCTCTTCCCGTTCGGGTTCGGTCTTTCGTACACCGAATTTAAATACGGCGACCTTAAGCTTAGTAAAGACGTTTTAACTCCCGACGACGACGCTTTAACGGTCGAGCTTACGGTTAAGAACACGGGCGCCATGGCGGGGGAGGAAACAGTCGAAATTTACGTTTCTCCCAAAGTTAAAACGGTCTTCAGAAGCGATATAGAATTAAAAGGATTCGCAAAGGTTTATCTCGAGCCGGGAGAGAGCAAGAAAGTCTCGGTGAATCTCGATAAGAGTTCGTTCTCTTACTACAATATCGACGAGAAAGACTTTGTTTCGGACGACGGGGAGTATATCGTTAAGGCCGCCCAATCGGTATCCGATATAAAACTTCAAAAATCCGTTAAATTAGAAGGTTTCGGCGTTCATAAAAATCCTTACTCCGAAGAGGTAAACGCCCTATATAGCGGCGACGTAAGAGAAATTAACCGCGCCTCTTTCCAAAAACTCCTGGGAAGAGAGATTATAATCGAAAAGCCGGAGCGTCCGTTTACAAGGGAGAACTGCTTAGGCGATACCGAAGGGACTAAAATAGGCGATTTGATTTTCAATTTGATAGACGTCGTTTCAGGCAAAATCAAAATGAACATAGGCTCTAAAGAGATGATAAACGCCGCCGCGCTGGAAACGCCCGTAAGAACCCTTATCGATATGTCCAACGGAGTTCTCAACGAGGGCTTTGAACACGCCATAGTCGACCTCATAAACGGGAAAATCTCGTTCCTGCCGAAGATGATTTTAAACGGAATCCTCGCGGGATTAAACGCGATTAAACGAAACAACGAGTAATTTTACAATTCCGTCAAAGTCCGGGAATACGCCCGGACTTTTTTATGCGCGGAATTCTTTAAAAAGACGGAAACGCGGCGATTGCCGATTAGTTTTAGATATTCGGAATCGTAAAGCGGACGAAAATTATTGAAACAATATGAGCGACTATGTAGAACCGTTGCTTGCGGTTGCGCAACGCAGGGGGAGGGAGTAGTGAATAGCGAGTAGCGGGTAGCGATTAGTAGGCAGCGGGCAGCGAGTAGTTAGCAGTCAATATAGTAAAAACCGCGCGAAAGATTTTATAGCAGGACTTCCGAAAAAGTTTAAAGCGGAATTTTAAGTTTTTTTGGGAAAAGAAGGAACGCCAAAGCGGGCGGGTTTGCGGTAAAATCGGGTTACGGGCAAAGGAAAGCGTATTTTTAAGGGTTGCGCGCAGCCTCGTAACGGTGGAAAAAAGAGAAGAGCGAGGAAGGAAAGAAAGAAAGAAAGAAAGAAAGGAAGGAAGGAAAGAAAGAAAGAAAGAAAGAAAAGGAAAGAAGAGAAGAGAAGAAAAGAGAAGAAAAAAAGAAGGAAGGAAGAGAGAGAAGAGGAAAAAGAGGGGACGCGGGGAAAAAAACGGGCGCGGGAGAAGCGGCGGGAACGGCGAAGGAGAGAAGAATGGGAAGGGGCGGCGCGCCGACCGCTGATCGCTTCCGACGGCTATACCTCTATCTCTTCTGTTTTAAATTTTATTCTCCGGCTTCCGTCGTCCAATATCCGTTGACCGACCGATAATAGCAAAACTCTCCGTTTTACGGTCCAATCTCTAAAATTATCGTTTAACTTGAAGTTTATATTAACGGATTATTGACAATATTTTCCCTTGACAATATTTCTAATATGGTATATTATACCATAAGAGCGAAGATATATTGGGCGTCGCCGCGCGGCGACCGTTTGACGGCTTTGCGCCGCGGCGTCTGAAAAATAAACGATATCCGACGGTCTTATATCCTGAAATCTCGTAAATATCACTTTTTTAAGTCATAATAAGAGATTATTATGACTTTTTATTAACCGTCAGTCAGTAAAGGGGGAAGCGCCTTGAACAGAAACTCCGGCGTTCTTAAAGCCGTAAAGCGCGTCAGGGGCGGCGTTTTTGTCGATCACCACAAAGACACAAAAAATCTCGAATGCGTAAGAATAGACCCTCCCGAACGCGTCGTTCTGCCTATGTTGCAGCATATCGGCGCGCCGTGCGAACCTTTGGTCAAAAAAGGCGACCATGTGGACGTGGGGCAAACGATAGGCGATACCGACAAATACGTATCTTCCCCGGTTCACGCGTCCGTGTCGGGAACCGTAATTTCAGTAGAGCCCGTTAAAGTCGCGAGTGGGAAACTGCTCCCCGCCGTAACCATTGAAAACGACGGCGAAATGACGCTTTTCGAGGGGATTAAGCCGCCTAAAGTCGACAACGCGTCCGACCTCGTTAAAGCCGTAAGAGCTTCGGGACTGGTGGGCTTGGGAGGCGCGGGATTCCCCACGCACGTAAAGCTCTCCCCCGACCCCAATAAGAAAATCGACACGCTTATAATAAACGCGGCCGAGTGCGAACCGTATATTACCGTGGACTACCGCGAGTGCATAGACAACTCATGGGATATTATGAGCGGCGTATATACCTTGGTCGAGATCATGGGGTATAAAAACGTCGTCATAGCCGTAGAGGACAATAAGCCGGACGCCATAGAGATTTTAAAAAATATCGCCGACAAAGACAACAAAGAGGGCGACGTCGTTAAGCTCATGACGCTTAAGTCAAAATACCCCCAGGGCGCTGAAAAAATGATGGTTCAGTCCGCTACGGGAAGGCGCGTGCCTAGCGGCAAACTCCCCGCCGACGTGGGCTGCGTCGTTATGAACGTCGGATCCGCGGCGTTTATTTCCCGCTACCTTAAAACCGGCAAGCCCCTTGTAAGCCGTTCCATGACGGTGAGCGGCTCTGCTATCAAAGAGCCTAAAAACGTCAGAGTTCCGATAGGAATAAAAATAGGCGACGTTATCGACTTTTGCGGCGGGTTTAAAAGCGACCCAGTTAAAATAATCGCGGGAGGACCCATGATGGGTACGGCTCTTACGGATACCGACGTTCCGGTCCTAAAGAGCAACAACGCCGTATTGGCCTTCGCCGACGACGTTACCACAAACAAAAAAGAGCGCGACTGCATCAGGTGCGGGAGATGCGCCGAAGCCTGCCCCATGAGTTTAGTCCCCACCAACATCGAAAGGGCCGCCGTAAGACGCGACGCGGAGGCTCTTAAAAAAAGCGGAGCGGACGCCTGCATGGAGTGCGGCAGCTGCGCGTTTTCCTGCCCCGCGGGGAAACCGCTCGTTCAATATATGCGTTTAGCTAAGGAAATTTTAAGAGAGGAGGGGAAGAAGTCTTGAAAAATCTAACCGTAAGCGCGTCCCCTCACGTAAGAGCTAAAGATACGGTCCCAGGAATTATGCTCGACGTTATAATTTCCCTCATGCCGGCTTTAATCGCCTCGGCGTTTATTTTCGGTCCCCGGACGCTCCTTGTGACCGCCGTGTGCGCGGCTCTTTGCGTATTTTTCGAGTTCATCTCAAGAAAAATTATGAAACGCCCGACGTCCATCGGCGATTTAAGCGCGATTGTGACGGGCATTCTCCTGGCATTTAACCTTCCCCCGGAAATTCCCCTTTGGATGTGCGCGGTAGGCTGCTTTTTCGCCATAGTCGTAATAAAGCAGTTTTTCGGCGGCGTCGGTCATAACTTCGTAAACCCCGCCATAGGCGGCAGAATCGTAATGCTCGTGTCGTTTTCGTCCGCTATGACGTCCTGGACGCGACCTTTAGGATATAAATCGGCTCCCGACGCCGAAACTTTGGCGACTCCCCTTTCAATCCTTAAAAACGAGGGAGTTAATTCGGAGGATCTGCCGCCCGTCAGAGATATGCTTTTAGGCTTAAGAGGCGGGTGCATAGGGGAAGTCTGCGCGATAGCCTTAATTTTAGGCGGGATATATCTTATCTTAAGGCGCGTTATAAAGCCTACTATCCCATTGTGCTTTATAGGAACTGTCGCCGTAATCATGCTTATAGCCGGAAAAGGCGATTTTAAGTTTATGCTCTACGAGATATTAAGCGGCGGGCTTCTCCTGGGGGCTATATTCATGGCGACCGACTACTCCACAAGCCCCGTCACAAATAAGGGCAAAATAATCTACGCCATAGGATGCGGGATAATCACGTCCGTAATAAGGCTTTTCGCCAATCTCCCGGAAGGCGTTTCGTATTCCATAATAATTATGAATATCTTAACGCCCCACATCGAAACTCTTACCACTCCCAAACCTTTCGGTTACGTTAAAAAACCAAAAAAGGAGGACGCGGCTTAAAATGAAGAAGAAAATTTCCCCAAAGGAAATATTGGCGCCGACTTTGATCCTCTTTGTAATAGGCGCCGTAGCGGCGGCTCTTTTAGGGGCTACAAACCTCTTGACAAAGGACAAAATAGCCTCCATAGACAGCGAAAATAAAGCCAAAGCCATGTCTTCCGTAATGGAAGGGGCTGAAAGTTTCGGCGAAAGCGTTATCGTAAGCGAGGATTTAGAATATTCCGAAGCTCTGGACGAAAACGGAAATATCCTGGGATACGCGTTCACGACCGCCACGAACGGTTACGGCGGGGATATCCAAGCGATGGTCGGGATAAACTTAGACGGCTCCATATCCAAAGTCGAGATTTTAGCGGCGGACAGCGAAACGCCAGGTCTCGGTCAAAACGTTAAAAAAAGCGCTTTCTTAGATAGATTTAAAGGAAAAGCGGGAGAGCTTACCGTAACGAAAAACGCGCCCGGCGGCGACAGGGAAATCCAGGCCGTGACGAGCGCCACAATATCGTCTACGGCCGTTACTAGAGCGGTAAACTCGGCTTTAGAGTATTTTGAAAATAACCTTAAAGGGGGAAACAAATGAAATGGCTGAAAAGAAATCGCTTAAACACGAATTTACAAAAGGTCTTTTAAAGGAAAACCCCGTTTTAAGGCTGGTTTTAGGCACCTGCCCCACTTTAGCCGTCACGACCTCGGTAACTAACGCCATAGGCATGGGCGTGGCCGCGACTATAGTGCTGGTATGTTCCAACATAGCGATATCGGCTTTAAGAAAAATAATCCCCGAAAAAGTGAGAATCCCCGCTTACATAGTAATTATCGCGTCGTTTGTGTCGATAGTCCAAATGCTCGTAAAAGCGTTTGTCCCCGCTCTTAACACGGCTCTGGGGGCGTTCCTTCCGCTTATAGTCGTAAACTGCATAATCTTAGGAAGAGCGGAGGCGTTCGCCAGCAAAAACACCGTCCTTTACTCGGCGGTCGACGGCCTCGGAATGGGAATAGGCTTTACGGCGGCTCTTTGCTCAATGGGGACGATTCGCGAAATTTTAGGCGCGGGTACTTTTTTAAACGGTATCCAGGATTTACTGGTTCTCTTTGGCGACAACGTTTTAAACGGCTGGAACGGCTTTGACTTTAACAACGCCCTTTCGGCGGCGAAACTCCAGCCTATTACTCTTTTTATATTGCCGGCGGGAGGATTTCTGGTGTTCGGGCTTTTAATGGCCTTAGCTAATAAAATCGCGGAGGGCAAAGGCGCTCCCAAGGCGGAACTTCAGGGCTGCGCCCACTGCCCCATGGCGGGAAGCTGCGCGTCATATGACGCTTCGTGCGAAAGGGAAGGTGAAAAAGCGTGAAATACTTAATCGCCCTTCTCGTGATGGGACTTTTGACAAACAACTTCGTCCTGTCTAAATTTTACGGCATATGCCCGTTTTTGGGCGTTTCAAAGAAACTAAACACGGCGGTCGGGATGAGCGCCGCCGTAATAGTCGTTATGCTTATGGCGACGGCCGCCACTTACCCTATAAACAGGCTTTTAATCAAACACGATCTTGAGTTTCTTCAAACGGTCGTATTTATCCTTGTAATCGCGGCCTTAGTGCAAATGGTGGAGATAATCCTCAAAAAGTACATGAAATCGCTTTACAACGCGCTCGGGATTTATCTTCCGCTTATCACCACCAACTGCGCCGTTTTGGGAGTTGTTCTTTTAAACGTTCAAGAGGAGTACAACTTTATTCAATCGATGGTAAACTCCCTGGGAGCGGGGCTCGGATTTATGCTCGCGATGGTTCTTTTCGCCGGAGTGAGAAAAAAAATGGAAGACTGCCCCGTCCCCGAGTTCTTAAAAGGACTTCCCATTACGCTGATAGCCGCCTCTCTGGTTTCGCTCTCGTTTTTAGGCTTTTCCGGAATAGTCGAGGGCATGGGTCTTATACCGTAAGGAGCGTTAATATGAACAGTATTATTATCGCCGTCGTAATAGTCGGCGTCACGGGGCTTGTGGCCGGAGCCGCGCTAGCCGCCGCCTCGATTATAATGGCCGTGCCGGTAGACGAAAAAGCCGAGGCTATAACCGAGATGCTCCCGGGGGCCAACTGCGGGTCGTGCGGGTATTCGGGATGTTCAGGCTACGCCGCCGCCTTATCCGAGGGCAAAACCGACAACACCGCCCTTTGCAATCCCGGCGGGAACGAGGTTTCAAGGCAAATCGCCGAATATCTGGGTCTCAAAGCGGGAGAGGTAGAGCCTAAAGCCGCCGTGGTTCTGTGCCAGGGCAATTTGGAAAACGCCTCGGTTAAAATGGACTACAAAGGCGTTAAAAGCTGTAAACTGGCGTCCCAGCTTTTCGGCGGGCCTAAAGACTGCGTTTACGGATGTTTGGGTTTCGGAGACTGCGTAAACGCCTGCCCTTATCACGCCATCCACATTTGCGACGGAATAGCGAGAGTAAATCCCGCCTTATGCAAAGCGTGCGGGATGTGCGTTGAAACCTGCCCTAAAAATTTAATCGAGCTTTTTCCTCTCAATAAATCGAAATCGGCCGTCCTGTGCAAAAATAAGGACAAAGGCGTTTTGGCGAGAAAAGAGTGCAAAAAAGCGTGCATTGGCTGCGGCAGATGCGTAAAAGTCTGCGAAGCGGGCGCCGTTACCCTAGACAGCTTCAACGCTTATGTCGATTACAAAAAATGCGTGGGCTGCGGCAAATGCCACGAAAGCTGTCC
>CAYUEV010000034.1:0-16020 GCA_964443825.1 uncultured Eubacteriales bacterium | reverse complement strand
CCTGAAAGCACAGCGTTTTCAAGGCTTTCGTAGTTTTTCTTTTCAGGCGATTTTTTAACGTTTCGATAAGGTGAGGAACGTGCAAAGTTCAAACAGTCCGTTTCCCGATTCGTCGTGATCTTGTTCCCCGAATTGGAAAAGCTGGTCCCGACGCTGCACATGGCATACGTCTATGCCCTGCTTTCAAAATTCCCAAGCGCTTCCGTGCACAAATCTCTTGGAAACAGCCTCCATAGGCTGTTATTCCAAAGATATGGCACTCATGCTGCGTGATGTCGCGAGGAACTCCGTCGATTCCAATATGCCAGCAAAATCACTTGAATTAAAGCACACCATCAGACTGATCCGGGAACTGGATACAGAGATCGAAGAAATCGAAAAGGACATAAAGACCACCATAGACGAAATCAGTTCCCCTATCCTCTCCATTCCCGGCATCAGCTACCAGATAGGGGCTATGATTATTGCCGAGATAGGCGATTTCAGCCGTTTTGATTCGCCCGACCAGATACTGGCCTATGCGGGGCTGTCCCCGTCTACCTACCAGTCAGGACAGCTTGACAGCGCGTACTCGCATATGGAAAAACGAGGTTCCCACTATCTAAGGTATGCTCTGTTCAATGCCAAAATTCGTCTGCCTATGGGATCCGACTTTCCCAACCTACCTTGCCAAGAAACAGGCCGAGGGTAAGCATTACAATGTCGCCATTACCCATGCCGCCAAGAAACTGGTGCAGGTTATTTATCATCTGGAAAAAACCGGTCAGACATACGTCAAGGCCGCATAAGCGTTCTTAACCCTGAATCCCCTTTTTGAGCACTTACAAGGATGCTCCGTTCGTCATGCAGTTTTCAAGGTGCAAAGGACTAAATCCCAGTCCTTTGTTATCTGAAATGTATTTCCGCAATTCATTCAAAAAATCTCATTTTAGGTCTTGACTTTTAATAGTTAGTCTTTTCCCCCGCTCTTTTAATTAAAGTATACGGGACCCATATCAATTAAATCATAAACTATGGATATATATATTTTTTCAAGTAAAGTTCCTCTGAGGGGGGGGGGCGAACAACTTGTTAGCTACCCATTCGCTTCTTAATTTCCATTTAAAATCCGATTTAAATTTTTTAAATTTTGACTCATTCGCTTTATTTTGAGTAGAATTTAATCTTTCTTCAACGGCGTTCGCCCGGTCGCTGACGCTTTCCCCGTCGTCAAGCAGCCACGAACCAGTGTACAAATGATCCGCGTAATGCGAATAATCATAACAGCCTATAATAAAAGTATTGTCCACCGCGACGGAAAAATTAGATCTTTTCCAATTTGGCAAGGCTTTTTCTATAATAGGGGTTTCTCTTAGGATATTTGTACCGCTCGGGTATTCAAACGTATCGTATGCGGACATTATGGTATAAATAAGCCCGTTGTTTTTAACCGCCCCAAAACCCGCGCCGGTATTGATTTGAAAAATATTGAAGCTTGATAAAAAACAATCATATTTTAGGAACTCGTCTAAATTCCTTTTTAACATTACGTCCGTATCAAGGTAAATTCCGCCGTTGTTATAAATTATATTAAGTCTCGCGTAATCGACGAGAAACGCCCAGTTTTTATCGGCTACGGCTTTTCTTGTGTACTCGCAGATATTTACGTCGAAATTACTTTCGTTCCACTCTTTTATCTCGTAATCGGGGCAAAATTTTTTCCATGACTCAATGCATCTTTTAAGAAGATTCGGTTTCTCCGCCCCGCCGAACCAGCAGTAATTTATAACTTTTGGTATCATAAACCCGCCTCGCTTTAAATAAAAAATCAGATTAGCGCCGCAAATTAACGCGTCGCGGCATTACTCTCGTTTGCTCGCGAGATTCGTGTTATATCGTTAGAACAGGATTTCTCCGCGCGCGAACATATTTAACGCTTACCGGCGACTAAGACGCTCCGCCGCGACAATTATTTAAATACGCTCTTTTTTTTGCGATATTTTAGTCTTAAATAAAATCTACGCGTAAACTATAGCATATATTAAACTCGTTTGCAAGCGGGGGAAAAACAAAATAAAAAACTTTCTATTCCAACATGTTTATCGTTTATCGTCTTGGTTTTACATATAAAGCGCCGTATAATTTAAGAGGGCGGAAAACCGCCCTCTTATTGTATCGAAGTTTTAACTCCCGCTTAGACCAGAAATTTATACTATAACGCCGCAGCTTACCATAATGCCGAGCTGACGGCCGGAATCGCTTGTGACGATACCAAAAATTAAAATATAATCTTCGTTATCGTAGAAAACTATGGCGTCGTCATTCTCTTCATGATAAGTATCATAAGGATAAAATCCGTATTTTTTTATGTAGTTCAAGAAGTTATTTAAAACATTCTCTAATCCTTCGCCTGAATTTCCTACTGAATTTTTTAAATCGTCCATGTCATAGAAAAACGATATTTGAAATGGATCTACGCTCGAAAAACATTTTGTGGGCGCGACTCCCGCGTAAGCGCCAAAGTCCGGGAACCCCAATATGATTCCGTCGTGTTTATCAACTCGACTTGTGGACGTCTTTACCGTTATATCGCAGCTTGTGGATGGATCGTTTTTGTAGTAAATGTGAATTTTATAGCTGCCGTTTACGCTCTTTAAGGCGCTTACAAAAAGGAAAATCACATCCCTGCCGTCAGGGGAATTAGCGTACCATTCGTCAGACCAGGAGGCGCGAAATACGCTGCTGTCCAGCGTAACCGCGAGATCCCCTTTAGGCGGGGTGATGTAAATAGGAATACACGCCGAGCCGCCTTTGCTCATCTTTACTTCTTCGTAGCCGGCCTCGATTTTACCGTTCGAGCCGGGTTTCGCGGCGGCGGGATCCTGTTTTTGCGTCGTAGGCTCGGGTTTCGCGGTACTTTCTTCTTCCATCGGTAATTTCGCGGATAACCTTAAAATGCCTCTCGCGTCTGAAGCGGTTATAAAGCCGTCGTTATTGGCGTCGGCCTTCTTTATTTGGCTTTCGCTTAACGTTTCAAGCTTTGCGGAGCATCTTAGAACGAGTCTCGCGTCCGCGGCCGCCAACTTTCCGTCGCCGTTTACGTCGTAAGGAATATTAGAGTCGGAAGCGGCCGCGGCGCTCAAAGTATAAGAAAATGAATCGGGGGGCGCGGAAGGCGACCATGAATTTTCATAATCCCAGGAATTAACTTTCAGCGTTATTTTACAACTGCCCGGTTTTAATACGTTAAACGTCACTCGGGCAATTTTTCCCGAATCTGTTTCACATGCCGAGCCAAAGGCGAACGACACGGTCATATCGTTATCGGAAACAGCGCCGCCGAACACAAGCGCGCCAATATCGCCCGGCATGGGACTGCCCGCCGGGGATAAAATCTCGGAATCAAACTCCAGCTCAAGATCGCCGGATATTAAATTTCTAAGACCCGTACCGCTTATTATTATATCCACCGTGTTTCCGACTATGGCGCTTCCGCTCGCCGTCATCGACAACACGGCCTTATCGCCGTTATTATCGGAGGGTCTTGTGGCGGGAGGATTCGTGGCGGGTGGATTCGTCGTTTCCGCCATAGCGGTAACGGTCGTATCGCCGTCGTTTGGAGCGTCCGTCCCTTCCCACGTTATTATCTCGTAAGAAACTTTACTGTCGCCTTCTTTTAACACGTCGAAAGTAAGGTAAAGAAGGTCGGCGCTGTTTGCCATAAGTTCTTCGTTATAGGCGAATCCGACCGAAACTTTGCCGTCCTCAATCAAATCTCCGTCTAACAATCCGACTACCTGACCCGCGGTTTCGCAAGATTCAAACGCGAGCGCCGAGGGGTCGTATCTAAAGATTATATTTCCGGCTTTAAGGTGAACGCCGCCTTCTATGGACGCTTTAACCGTCACAGTTTCGCCGACTTTAGCGCCGTTCGCGGAAAGTTCTATTTTTACGTCGTCGCTTCTGTTTATATCGCCGTCCAAAGATTCCCTCGCGGGGGCGAAATTTTCTCTTTTTTCGAGCATAGCCGAAACGCGCAGTATTACCCTCGCGTCGTAGGCGGCGATAGAGCCGTCCCCGTCTATGTCGGCCGCTAAAGCGTTAAAATTAGATCCGTCTTCCAGGTTCGCTGAGATTCTTAACGTAATTCTCGCGTCGGAGGCCGTAGCGTATCCGTCGCCGTCCACGTCGCCCAAATCGCGTTTAGGTTCGGAAGCCGCGGGTTCGGTCGTATTGTCCCCCGCCGGTTCTGTCGCGGGTTTCTCGGTGGTTCCTTCGTCTGTGGTAGGCTGTGTCGCCGGTTTTAGCGTGGTATGCTCGCGAGCCGTAGTTTCTTCGTCAGTCGGTTCAAAATAGTTTGAGTCATCCTCGGTAGGCCATATCGTAGGTTCGGGCGCCGTTTCAGACGTCGGCTCGGTCGCGGGTTTCGGCTTGGTCGTGGGTTCCGTAGTCGTTTCTGTCGCGGGGGCTTCCGTGGGTTCGGGAAGTTCCGGGATTTCGCGCTCGTCAAGCGTTTCTCCGCAGACCGCGCACTTTTGCCGTTCTAAACCGGGAATTCCTACTTCCGGCGGAACTACGGTTTCCCAATCTCCCGGGGTGTGACCGTTGGCGGGAATCGTCTCCGTATAACTGTCGCCGCAAACAGAGCAAGTGTAAGTCATAACGCCCTCTTCGACGCAGGCGGGTTCTCGCGTCGTTACTCCTACGTAATCGTGGATATGCGACCCGGGCGTCGAAGGGTCATTCTCGGTGGGCTCCGCCGCAGATTCAGTCGTCGTTTCCGCCGCGGGTTCCGTGGAGGGTTCGGGCGCTGACGAATTGTTCTCGGCGGGTTCCGACGTCGTTTCCACCGAAGAGGCTTCCGTCGTGGGCTCTTCGGGTTTCGCGTTTATATCGATAAACTGGAGATTATTATTTTTAGCGTAATTTTCAGCCGCGCTGCCTAAAACGCCGCTTATCGTCGGAGGGGTATAGTAATAGGAGTCGTCGTAATAATCATAGTAACCTATCGCTTCTTCGCCTATTTCGATAACGCTCGCGGGAATTTTTACGCTTCTTAATAATTTGCAGTTCTTGAAAGCGCCGCCGCCTATCTTTGTAACGCCTTCGGGAATTACAACTTCCGTAAGCCCGGAACAGCCGTAAAACGCTCTTTCGCCTATTTGCTCCACGCCGTTCGGTATCTTTATGTCGGAAATCTTATCGCAGCCATAAAACGTGTCGTTATTTATCGCTTTAATCCCGGAGGGAAGAGTTATCTCGGTCAAAGAAGAGCAGCCGTAAAACGCTTTTTCACCTATTTCGGCGACGCTTTCGGGAATAACCACGCTCTCGAGCGAGTAGTCGCCGTAGAACGCGGAACTTTCGATTTTTGTAACTCCCGCGCCTATAGTGAAAGATACGAGCGACGAAGAGGTTAAAGAACCAGGTATTTCAGCGAGACCCGCGCCCATAACGACGTTTTTAAGAGGACATTCCTCAAACACCGTTTCGCTGAGTTCCGTAATCCCGTCGCCTAAAGTTAAATCAGACAGGGAAGCGCAGCCGGAAAACGCGCTCCCGCCGATATATTTTACGGAATTTGGAATCGTAACGCTTTTTAATTCCGTGCACGCCTCAAAAGACGAAGCGCCTATTCTTATCAGGCTTTCGGGGAACGTGACTTCCGCTATGCCCTCGCGGCTTGAAAACGCGTTGTTGGCTATTATTCTCGCGCCGTCTTTTATTATGAGATTTTCAGGGAGCTTAGACGTGTAAGATCCCAAAACGCAGTTATCGATATACAGCGCGCCGTCAGACCAGTTTGAGGCGTCGTTGTAAACGGGGGTTTCGCTTAAAATCCCCGAGCCTATCGTAACGACGCTTTCGGGGATATTTATTGTTTTAAGCGCGAGACAGCCTGAAAAAACGCCGTTTCCTATACTTTCGACGCTTTTTCCGATTTGCGCTCCCGTTATTTTTTTACAATTCGCGAACGCGTTGTCGCCTAAATACGTCGCGCCGTCGGGAATTACTATATCTCCCGCGAGAGTTTCGCATCCTGAAAAGGCGTAAGATCCTATTGATTTAACGTTTTTGGGAATCGGGGCGGATTCCAGATTAACGCAGCCTGAAAAAGCGCTCCGGCCTATGCTTATTAAACTTTCGGGGAGAGATATTTTCTTTACGTAAGAATCGCTAAAAGCGCCGTCCGCTATTACTCTCACGCCGTCTTTTACGGTATATTCGGCGGGGACGTTTTCACTATTGGCTTTAATGAGGTAGTTGCCTATATAGAGAACGCCGTCCTCCCGGTTTTCCTCATTATCGTAAATCCTCGTTCCTAAAAAAGCCTCAGATCCTATTTCTTCTATATTGCCGCCCAATGAAACGCTAGAGAGGGAAGAACAGTCTTTAAAGCAGGAGCCGCCGAGTTTTACGACGCCTTCGCCTAACGTCGCGGATACAAGCCCCGTACATGAGCTGAAAGCGCCCGAGCCTATATCCGTTACATTATCGGGTATCGTTAAGGATGTGGGAAGGGAACATCCTGAAAACGCGTAACTTCCTATTGTCTTAACGCCTTTTCCTATTTGTACGTTCGGGAGACTGACGCAGCCCGAAAACGCGTTTTCGCCGACGTTTACTACGCTGTCGGGGATATTTACGCTCTCCAGCGACTCGTTTTCGTAAAAAGCGTACCTCCCTATATTGGTAATACTGTCGGGCAAAGTAACTTTAGCGAGCGACTCGCAGGAATGAAAGACCGAACTGTCGCCGCTTTCGCCTCTTAAACTCGTAACGGTCAATCCGTCCAGGGTATCGGGAACGGTTACTTCCGTCACAAAGTTATAACTTATGTACTCCACTATTTCCGCCGTACCGTCGGGCAGGACTTCGTATCTGTAGTCGCCGTTTTCATCGGTTACGGATTCCGCGGAACTTATTACGGGGAACGACGAAAGAACAAGTACGATTGACAGAATAAACGATAGAATTCTCGCTGTTTTTCTCATTTAATACTACTCCTTACAATTTTTTAGCCAAAAAACCAGGTTCCGAGGCTTAAACTTTCGTAATAACCAAAAACGATTGTTGCGCCGCGCAAAACAAAGTAATCGACCTGTTGTCATATGGCAACACAATACTAACACGTATTCCATAAAAAATCAATATTAAAAATTGGAGATTTAGAAAAAAATAATTTTTAAAAGTAAATTTGCGAATTTAGAATACGCTTTAAGAAAAATCGCCCTTTGACAAAGGTCTTTAAAACGGCGTCGATTAAAGGGTCGCAAGGTTGGATTTTTAACGACGGCGCAAACCCAAACAAAGCACAAAAACAGGTTCGAGCGTTTCATGGAATACCTTGTTCCAAAGAATCTTTTTTTAGGTTTTAGCCGCGTCGTCCCATTCTTAGTATTTAGCGGTCGGCGGTTAGTGTTTAGCGTTTAGCGAACAATGGTTTCGTCCTCGCAAACGCCACTTTGCCCTATTTCGTCTTTTTGGTAAAATATCCGCCCGCTTTGTTGTTCCTCCTCTCCGTGTGAAATCTTTTTTCAAAATCTTTCACACGGTTTAACTGTATCAACCACTAACCACTATCCACTATCCACTATTCACTATTCACTAACCGCTAACCACTAATCACTATCTTATAGCCTCTAATAAAGCGTCCTTATTATCGGGCGTTATCGACTTAATAAACTCGTTATACTCTTCTTCGCCGATAGCGGCCAGATCCCCGCCCTCGATTTCGTTTGACTGCGAAAGATACGCCAAAGTCTTCCCGTCTTTTATCTGTTTGTAGTAGTACATAAAATCACCCTAATGCAACCCACGTATAGACAGCGCGACACGCTAATACTAAATTTGCCTCTAATATATCCTCCGCATCTCCTGCCACTACTTTAGTACCGTCTAATTTAAGATAGATTCTTGCGCTATCATCGCCCTTTACACTCTGATATAACGTCGAACGACTCAATGAAAGAAAACTTAATCCGCCTAAAGTATCGCACTCATTCAACAAAAGTCCGCTAGCGAATACGCCGTTCTCTCCATAGTAATACGCTGTCGAAGAGCAACAAATATAAAATATTTTAGGAACGAATCCTACGTCAATCGAAAAATTAGAAAAAGGTAAATCTGTTATGGGTCTATATTCCCCCAAGCCTACTTGATTTATAGGGATTAAGCTGTCGTCGCCTTGAAATTTACCCGTAATCTGTTCGCCGTTTTTCGCGTGCGCCGTGATTCCCTCTTTAAGGCTTTCAGCGGTCACCGTATCGTTAGTTAAATCAATTAACGTCCTGCCGAAATAATCAACTTTACTTACTCCCATCAGATCGACGCTCCCCCGATTGTAACGGTTTTGCCGCCCTGCTCGTTGTCGAGTTCCTCAAACGGTATTGCGTGAACCGTAACCTGAGAAAGATAATCGTAAGTCGCGTCCGGCTTTATCACCTGCTCTTCGGTCGAGGGCGTCGCCTCTTTCGCCTGTACCTTGTCGGCGTTGCCCTCAAAGTTGCCCGTAACGCCTAAGATGATAATGCCGTCCTTAATGTTTTCGGGGATGATTTTTTCTTTTTCGGTTTCGGCTATATCGACTTTTCCCGAACCGTCGTGGAATCCCGTCGGAATCGTATACGGCGTTTTAAGGTCTGATATTTCGCCCGTTACGGCTTGATTGTTGGGCATTGTGCCGGTGACTTTCGAACCCGTAACATAAGCCGTTTTGCCTTTTAGAATCTCCGCCGTTCCCGCCGTAGCGTCCGACGTGTCCGCGTTGTACGCGCAAGCGCCCGTAATTACCGCCCCTGATTTGTCGTGCGCTTTTACGCCTGACAGGAGTTTGTCCGCTGTAACCGTGTCGCCCGTTAAATCGATTAAGGTTTCCCCGCCGAACACCACTTTGTTTACATTTTCATTTGTCGCCATTTTAATTAGCTCCTTTTAATTTAATTTTTCGCGATAATATATGTCGAACCGCCCGCGTCGTTGTCAACTTTACAGGACGGTATCTCCAACACCGTTATATCCTCTTCCAGGAATTTGTCGGTCGTTTTCAGTATCTGCTCTTCTCTTTTGGGCGATACCCGGTAATCGCCGTCGTAAATCTCTTTGTCGGCGTTAAGCGTCGCCCGGTACAGTTTAGCCTTTAGCGTCGGTTCTTTCAAAAATCAACACCTCCCGACAAAAAACGGCTGCCTTAAAACCGGCGTGCTTTTGCTCCCGTTGGAAAAATCGATTTTTAAACATAAATCATAGGAGCATAAGTCGCGCCCGCCAGGGAGCATCTTTAAAGTCGTATCGCCCGGCAGGTAAAAAGAGTAAATATTGCCGCTCCTCTTTACAGGCTCTATTCTAAAATCGCCTTGACCGCCGTGGATAACGACATATACTTTATCGTCGTCCGAAAGGCTCGCCGGAGTGTCGTCCATATTAGTTATCTCTGCAACAAAACAAAAATCGTCCCCGGCGACCGTAAAGAACTCGCCCCGCATAAATAACCGCCCCTGATATTTATTTTCTTTTCGCCTTATTTCTCATTTCTCTCGCTTCTTTCCTTTTGGCTTCCTGATATGTCGCTATAGCCGCCAGTACGAAAGCTTTTTCCTGTCTGTCCATATTGAGGAACGTCGAGGGCAAAATATGCAATTTAATAAGCGCGAAATAGGCGTAACTCGTCATACCGTCGCGCTTAATCAGTTTTTTGCCGTCTCTATTTCGTCGTCGAGCGTTCCGTCCATTCCGCTGTAATTCTGTATAAACTGTAACGTTTTGGCGTACTCGTTCGGGTTGTCAATCATTTCAACGACAAGGTCTTCCGGGGTCGTCACGCCGTAACTGTCCTGCAAATCAGCGTCGTTTAAATCAGGTGAAATGACCGCCGCCGCGATAATTGACGGGACGTATTTGTCCGTGATTTTCTGTCTGTACATTCCGGGCTTGCCCGGTACGGGAACGTCTATCGTACATTTGTTCCTTATCTTTTCCGTGTCTTTAGTGGTAAGCGCCCTTATCTCCCGCTTAAGCGGAACGCCGTCCTTGTCCTTTAACGATTCCGTAGCCGCGAAAAAGGCGTTCGGTTTCTCCGTTTCGTTCTTTAAAGCCTCAAATGACATTTTGATTATCTCCTTTATTAAAAATTTATTTTAAAATTTATTGTTCAAGTCCTTCCGCCGCGGTTACCAGCGTCTGTCCCAGTTCCGCCATAAACGTGTTTATGAACCCGTCGAGGTCTATATCCGAGTTAAGCGTCGCGTTGGAGGTAAAGTCGAGCTTTATTTCGGCTGTTGTGAATTTATTAACGGTTTCTCTTTCGGCGATCTCTCTGAGATATTTTAACTCTTCGTCATCCGTAACGGTCACGCTGTCGGCTATCTCCTCCGTACTATCGGCGGCCGCGCCCGCGCTGACCGCTATGTCGGATACCCCGTTCATAAGCCCCGCGTCCGTTTCCGCTCCCGAAAGGTCTATAGCTCCAAGCTCCAGACCCGTAAACGCGCCCGTCATATCTTCCGCGTAATTGCCGCCCAATAAATTATCGACGTTAAATTTATCCTTAATGTTTTTAGTCCACTCGTCGCCTTTGGCGACTCCCGCCTTGTACGCGTCCCCGTAAGCTTTCCGCTCCATTCCGAGCGACCCAGAACTCCAGTCGACTTCATTAAGGATCTGCTCGTAACCGCCGTTCCCGTATTTCGCGACCGCCGCTTTAGTTTTTTCGTCGAGGGAGTTTCGCCGTCCGCCCGGTTCGCGCCGACGTTCTGATCTTACTCTGTTAAAATATTCGCGTTCGTAAACTTAAGAGTGGTAATCTCCCTGTCGTCGACTTCGATTTTAAGGGTGGTCTCCGCGTTCTCAACTCTTACCACAATCAAATTGTCTTCCGCCAAGTTTACTTCTTTTGGCTCTCCGCTGTTCTTCGTGATTTTAAGCCTGGTTCCCTTGGCCGTTACGAAAATCGGGAAGTAGTTGCCGCTCTGCTCGGCTTTTACGCTGCTGAATCCCTTGTATCCGCTGATATGCTTAATAGCTCCGAATACGTTGCCTTCCTTGTCGATAGACGCGTCCGCCCCTATAAGGTCGTTTACCGTCTTGCCGTATAGATTGTCGCCTTTAGTGGGGAACTTCAACCCGTCGGGAGCCGCACCCGGTATATTGAGTTTGGGTTTGCCGTCAACTACGTCTACAAGAGGCGTAAATATATATCCCGCCGTGCTCAGTATCTTAACCGCTTTCGTTTCGTCCGTTAAAGCCGCTAAATAGTACTTTCTGCTGTAAACGGTGTTCTGTCTTATGTTCTGGTCTCTCGTCTGCTCCACCTCCACGCCGAGCTTGTTAAAGAGAGTTGCCGCGCCGGGAGTGGTCGCGATCATTTCTCCGGGGGTCGCGTCTTTCTTAACGTAGATATTAACTCCCGCCGCCGTGCCTATATATCCCTGCGTTCCGTAATCGGTGACGAACATAAGATACGGAGCCATGTTGGTGCGCAGAACCGCCATATCGTATGGGGAGACTATAGCGAAAATCTCCTGTCCCTCTATGGTTTCAAGGTTAAGTTTGGCGACCGCCGCGAGCAGGGCGTTAAAGCTGAAGCCGTCTTGTACTATGTTGCCCTCCCCGGTATAATCCCCGGCGCTTACGGTAAGAGTGGCCTTGTTAAATTCCGCGAATATGTCTTTATTGACGGTATTGAACATATCGATCCCGGCGTGACGCGTTCCCACCGTTACAATCTGCGGATCTGTCATGGCCTCCTCGTCGAAATACTGGAATCTGTTCTGCGCCAGTTCGATGCGGTATTCCCTTTCGGCGAAACCCACGTTGATTGATTTGCTGTTGCCTTCCCCGAGACCCAGCTTCTCCGTGCCGTCGCTCGCCTTATACACATGAATCTTTTTAACCATGCCGGGAACGCCCGTCAGGGTGTTGTCTACGGTGCAGAAGTTCTGTAAATTAAGATGAGAGTTATACTGGTCTTCTATTTCGTTTGATAAGTAAAAATTGTCGTATACTGTGTTGCCCATAATCTAAAAATCTCCTTTTATTGCTTATCGTATAAAGATTTGTATTCTTCGGGGTGTTCCGTTGAAAATTTTAAACGCTCCATAGGCGGCATATTCCTTAACTTTTCAAGCGTCATGCCGTCCGCCTTGTCGTCGCGTTTTTCGGGAGGCGCGAACCCCGTAAAGCCGCCCCTGTTTTCGCTGTTAAATAAAAATTCCGTGTCCGCGTTCTTTTTAAGCTCCCTAATCTGTTCTTTAAGCCCTTTTACGGCTCCGTCGTCCTGAAGTTCCGCGCCGCCCAAATTTAATAAAGCTCTCGCCGCCTTAACGTTTTTGGCTCCCGCCTCCATTAAGGCTTTCTCCACGGCGCCGTCGATTTTTTATTCTTTTAATCTCGTCCGCGTACTTTCTGGCGTTTTCAAGATTTTCGGCTTGAAGCGTATTGATTTGCAATTTAAGTTCGTCTAACGTTCCCGCGCTCTTTTTAAGCTCGTCAAGCTGTCTATCCCGTTCCGATACAGTCTTTTCAAGCTGCTTCCTGCTTTCGTTCGCGGCGTTAAAGTCCGTTCTCGAAACAAACGCCCGTCCCACTTCGGCTGAGATCTTTTTATCGATTTCCTCCGAATAACCGTCGCCCAAAATTGTCTTTAAGAACTCAAGCATTATTTTTCATTCTCCTTTTTATCGTACAAGTCCACGTATTATGAATCCCGTTATTATCCGCCGGGAAACGGTAATTTTAAATATTTTGTCTGATAACGTAATATAATAATATCGATTGATACCGTTAAATTTTACTGAATCGCGTACTGAAAGTATTTGCCTTCGTTTTGCCATCATTTTGCCGGTGTTTTTCCGGCATGAGAAAGGATTGGATATTGGATATCAGACGTTAAAATTAGATCCGGAATCAATTCGGCGGTCAAAAGCCCCTTCAAAAGTCCCAAAAGTCCCTTTTCCACGGTTCCCCGCGTTTACGGGAAGACCTTTTTCGCGACCTCGCGAAAGCCCCGCCCCGTTTGTCTCAGATCTCACCCAACTTCTATCATTTTTTTGTAAGCTCCCCGCAAGATCCCCGCAAGTTACCCTAAAGTTTCCAATTTTTCGCGTCGCGTTCGGATTATGTTCGGAGAGCGTTCGGATTATATTCGAAAAAACTGTTGACGAGCCGCCGTCCGTTTTATAGCAATAAAAAACGCCCCTCTGGCGCCGCAACAATAAAGCGCGATGAAACCATCGCGCAAGGATACAAGAACATTTTAATCGCTACGCAAACAGGGTTGCGCAGTTATTTCATTTCTTCTATTGATTTTATTTCTGAACGATATAACTCGATACCGCTTTTTGAATTTTCATTAGGCAAGAGACTGATACTTGGTTCTGTATCGTCGTTATCGGCAGCGGAAGTATACGTGTCGACAAATCCGCGATGAGTTTCTCCGTCCGTATCGATTACTTTGACATATTTAAACAAGTAGTCTCTCAAGTAAAACATTATTTCATCTCTTTTCGCTCGGAACTGCATGAGTTCTTCTTTTTGAATAATGAACCGTCATCCTGTTGGTTTCCGTTTCAGATGCGTCATTATCGGCGACGTCCACGATTACCATACAGTCATCTCCGTCAATCTGGTTTTGAATAACCGGGCAATATACCGTTGTCATTTAAACGTCTCTTCATTCTTGGTAATCGTGCCATTTACATTCACGGCGCTTCTTGCGTTGCTCCTCGTTCCAGACGAACTTCTTTGGAAAATCTTCCGGGTAATCTTCAAATATGCTTGGGCTAAGAAGTCTGTCTGCCACATCCGTGATTTCTAAGCACATGGTGGAATCTATTTGAGCATCAACCACAGGGCAATATTCTGTTTCATCGTTCATTTGAACGCCTCCATCATCTTTCTTGTAATTGGGTCGAATCTCTCATAAGGGAAAGATATATCAACCTTATTTGTTCCCGTAAGAATATAGGCGGCTCCATCATCAAAATAATAGTCCGTATGTAGTCCATCCCACTTCTTGCGCGTTATAGAAACCTTGGCATTTCTCACATAATCTCTTGCTTCTTCAATCGTGCATCCATGCCGTTTTCCGTGCTCATCCTTAAATTCAAGAGCGTCCACGTCAATCGGATATGCGGCGCTCTGACTGTGCCTACAATACCCCGTAGCCTTTACTTTCTTGTATAGTTCGTAATCCTCTTTTGTGGCTTCCGGTGCTCTTCCCTTGTATCTGTAAAGTTCGACTAAATCCTTATATGCGTCTGCATTTTCGTATTTCAGCGCCTGAAAATCTTTGAATGAAGACGGCGCGTCGTTTCCCAGTCTATCCTTGTAGTTTTTCCACTGTTCGCTGTCCGCGCTCCTATTATAGCTCTTTTTTCCGCTCTAAGTCAACCGTTCCCGGGCCTGATTCGTTATCAATCGCGTTTTTCCACTCTTCGTAGCTCATCCCGGAATCGACATAAAACGTCTTCCCTTCGTTGTCCTTCGCTATTCTTTCCCCGTATTTGTCCATATCGTCGAAGTATGGGGTTGTGATACGGCGGCAGTTGGGATGGTAGGGCGGGGCGGTTATTCCGATTTTGCTTTCGCTCGAGGTAAGTATCTTCCCGTCCATGTCGCCGCACGAGGAGCATGTCTTTAAGTCTAAGGTTCCCAGTACTCTTACTTTCTCAACGTACAGGTCTTTGTAACGCTCGTCCCGGGCTTTGGGGGCTATCGCGGCGGTTTCGGTGAGAACCAGTCTTTTAGCGTTCCTTTCGGACGCGTTAAACCTTTTGGACAATTCTCTTATCGAATCGTTCGGGGATTTCCCCAAAGCTATGTTCCTTGTCAATTGTTTATCTATTTCGTTTACTAAAGTTCTCGTATCGCTCCATATTCTTTCGGAAAAGTTCTTCCCGTCGACCGCCCGCGGCTTTTCTATTATCTGACTTAATTCTCTTTCGTTTACGCCCGATAACCGAACGCCCGTTCCCGTTCCTCTCTCTATCTCATAAGCCGAATGATTGTAAATAAACTCAAAATCGCCGGTTAAACGCTCGTTTAGGAGTTTTTCGAGTCTGCCAATAATTTCCCTTAATCTCCAGTAAAAGAGCCTCGTACCGCCTTATATGTACTTTCGCGGAAGCGTTTGTCAGTTCCTTTGTAAATATATTCTCCCCGCCGTTTTTAATATACTCGTCAACAGTCCAGCGGAACTCTTTTAATTCGTCCTTACTCAATATCCTTTTAGCTTCCGACAGCGATATATTGTTGTTTAAGGCGAACCTGTTAAGCTGATAGCTTATCTTCTCCCTTATCTCTTTCTCGGCGTAAACGTAAAGTCTTACGGATTTCTCGGCGGTTTCCAGATCTCCCGCCCTTTGCGCTTTTTCTATTTCCTCGAACCGTTTAGCCCAGTAAGTGCCGTTCAAAACCCGTCGCCCCCGTTTTGGGCTTTAATCCTCTCGAGTTCCATGGCAGGATCTATTGTCCACGGGTGATTGGCGGTTATCGTTTCGTCCGATATTACGCCTATGGACTTTACGCAGTTCTCTATAGCCTCCGTTTCGTTAATAAGAACGTCGCGGTTAAATATTACGCTGACGCGCTCGCCGTCAAAATCCCCTAGACCGCTGTTCTTTAAATGAATATTCACAAAATGGAAAATATCCTCGAACGCCGCTTTAAGTTCCGTTTCGGCGTCGTTCGCGTCAATGTCTATATCGGCGTAAAGGGATTGAATGTTCATCTGATTGGGGTTTCCGTTTAATCTCTCGTCTTTGCCGTCAAACGAGCGCATATTCTCTATTAGGGCGTTTTTTACGGTTTCTATTACCGCTTTGTAGTTTTCCGCTCCCGCCTCCACGCTTAAAGTCTCGACGCCGCCTTCCACGCCTTCGACGGTTCTCACCTTAACCGCCCCGTATGCGGCGAGGTTCTTCCTGAATTCGCTTAAATCCGTTCCGTCGTAGTTTTTAAGCACGAACACCGTGTTAAAGGTATTTGTTCCATGCCGTTCACAAAATCGGAACAGAGCAGATTTAAAGCGTCCCGCAAGGATTT
>CAYUEV010000033.1:9503-16844 GCA_964443825.1 uncultured Eubacteriales bacterium | reverse complement strand
AAGATTTACTCCAAGACCTTTTTTAAAACGCGAATCTAATATTTCTATAAAATTTTGGGAAGTAAGTTCTTTGTCCATGGCTTAGTTTATAAAAGTTGAGAGCCGCCTTAAAAGCTTTAAGCAAAAAAAGGCGGCTCATGAAGAATCCGGTTCGTTCGTTCAGTCTATTTCAACCTGGATTTTCATATCTTTGCGGTTTGCTGTAGCGCGCATAACCGTCCTGATAGCTTTCGCTATCCTGCCCTGTTTTCCGATAACGCGACCCATATCATCCGCCGCTACATGAAGATGAAACACAACCACTCCCCCTTCATTCTCCGGGTCGGTAGTAACATTGACCGCTGAAGGATCGTCAACAAGACCTTTGGCAATTGAGACAAGCAACTCTTCCATTCCTTGTCATCCTCCTTCGTTTATATAATTTGAAATGATGTTTTCGGGAGCAAAAGGTATAATATCATCATTACATTTAAGGATCGTTATTCTATTACGCCGTTCTTTTTAAGGAGCGATCTTACGGTATCGGTAGGCTGAGCGCCGTTATTGATCCATTTTTTCGCCGCCTCGGCGTCTATTTTGACCGTGACCGGGTCGGTCGTCGGGTTGTAATATCCTATTTCTTCAATAAATCTTCCGTCGCGCGGATACCTTGAATCGGCGACGACAATACGATAAAACGGGGCTTTTTTAGCGCCCATGCGACGAAGTCTGATTTTTACTGCCATTAAAAATACCTCCAATTAAAAAATTTTTGTTTTGTCTTTGACGATTATATTTTGATTTAAGGATAAATTCGCTAACTTACGTCATGCCGCCCATCATATTTTGCATTCTTCTCATTTTTTTCTTGCCGCCTTTGCCTGTCATCTGTTTAAACATCCTTTGCATTTGACGGTATTGTGAAAGAAGCTTGTTTACGTCCTCGACCTGCATACCGCACCCCGCCGCGATTCTGCGCTTTCTTGAGGGGTTGAGAATATCAGGGTTTGAACGCTCTTTTGGAGTCATTGAATAAATGATGGACGCGGTTTTGTCGAGCTGACGGTCGTCGACGTCGACGTCTCTTATTTTTTTGCCAATTCCGGGCAGCATGGAAAGAATATCTTTCATTGAACCCATTTTTTTGACTTCTGTCAGCTGTGATAAAAGATCGTTTAAATCGAATTTGTTACGTCTTAATTTTTCTTCAAGTTCTAAGGCTTTTTTCTCATCGAGCGTCTGTTCCGCTTTTTCGATAAGTGAAAGAACGTCGCCCATGCCCAATATTCTTGACGCCATTCTCTCAGGGTGGAAAACGTCGAGATCGTCTAATTTTTCGCCCACGCCGACAAACTTGATAGGTTTGCCTGTGACGGCTCTCGCGGAAAGAGCGGCGCCTCCCCTTGTGTCGCCGTCAAGTTTGGTGAGAACTAATCCGTCTATTCCAAGGGCTTGGTTAAAAGTGGACGCTACGTTTACCGCGTCTTGACCGGTCATGCTGTCTACGACTAAGAGAATCTCGTGGGGCTTAACCTCGGCTTTAATGTTTTTAAGCTCTTGCATTAACTGCTCGTCAATGTGAAGTCTGCCCGCCGTATCAAGGAAAACGTAATCATAGCCTTTGTCTTTGGCGTATTTTACGGATTCTTTGGAAATAATAACGGGATTTTCCGTTCCCATCTCAAAAACGGGTACGCCCGCCTGTTCGCCGACGACTTGAAGCTGTTTGATGGCGGCCGGTCTGTAAACGTCGCAGGCTACGAGAAGCGGTCTGTGACCCTGTTTTTTAAGCATTTTGGCGATTTTCGCGCAATGGGTGGTTTTGCCTGAGCCTTGAAGACCGCACATCATAACTATTGTGGGCGGATGCGCAGCGGACGCGAGCTTCGCCTCCTGACCGCCCATTAAAGCCACAAGCTCCTCGTTCACAATTTTAATGACCATTTGCGCGGGTGTTAAACTCTCCATGACCTTTGCGCCGATGGCCTTATTTGTGACGGACGTTGTGAAATCTTTGGCGACTTTATAGCTGACGTCGGCTTCAAGAAGTGCTAAACGCACTTCGCGCATGGCTTCTTTAACGTCGTTTTCGGTAAGACTGCCTTTGCTTCTGAGCTTTTTAAAGGCCGCCTCCAGCCTGTCGGATAAACCTTCAAATGCCATAACCTGCTCCCACGTTTTGGTTTAACTCAGTTCGGGATCTAATAAATCGTCGCATATGGACCGAATCTCGACGGTAAGATCGTTTATAAGCTTGGAAAGACCGCATTTGAGGTTCTCGTCGTTTATCAAGCCGGCTTTTTCGCTTATTTTAAGAAGACCGCTGCGTACCGCTTCAAATCTCGCCACAAAACCCAATTTATTTTCCATTTCGGTAAGCTGACTTTCAGCGCGTTTAATGGAATCCCTGACGCCCTGCCTCGATATACCGGAGTTTTCCGCTATCTCGGAAAGAGATAAATCGTCGTTGTAATAAAAATCCACAAAAGCGCGCTGCTTTGACGTGAGCGTTTCGCCGTAAAAATCAAGCAACATAATCATGTCGAGATTTTTAGTCATTCGATTCACCTTCCGATCTGTAAAGATTGTACGCTTTACAAATCGATATTATACAAAAGAGTTGATTAAATGTCAATAGAAAAAAATAAAAATGATAAAAAAAATTTGAGCAAGGATTTAGGCTGTAAAGCAAAGCTACTTGCGTAATCGTTTTAAAGCGGATTAAAATTCAATAAAATTCATATAAAATTTGTACTCATATCACTTTAAAACAGCTATAGTCACGCCGTCCTCCCCTTCTCCGTAGACGCCCAAACGGTATGATTTTACCTGCGGATGAGCCTTTAAACGCGCTTGAACGGCCGCTCTCAGCTTTCCTGTGCCTTTTCCATGTATTATTGTAACTTCCGATAAACCCGACATGACCATGTTGTCAAGGAACAGATCGAGGACGTCTATCGCCTCGTCAACCGTCATGCCTCTTAAATCGCACCTCGCGTCGGACGCTTTAGTGAGGCGGCTTTCTGTACTTTTTTGTACAAAAGCCTTGTTTTCATCGCCGCCGCTTTTTTCTATAAGTCGCAAGTCTTTTACCTTTACACGCATTTTTATGCCGCCTGTCTGAACGTCGGCGTAGTCGCCTTTTTGAGAGATGTAAAGTATTACGCCTTCACAGTTCATTCCCGATACTTTTACGTTGTCGCCCGTCTGTAAAGGTCTTGACAATTCGTAACCGTCGTCTACATCCGACAATACGGGATCGGTCGCGTTATCTATTCCCTGTAGGTCTTTCTTAATTTTCCTGCGAACTTCATTGAGACTTTCTTGATTTAATGAGTTTGACTTTAACTCTTTTTTGGCTTTTTCAATTTCACTTAAAAGTAAGTTCGCTTCTCTTCTTGAATTTTCAACAAGTCTCGCGGCTTCGCTTTTCGCTTTTTCGATTTCTTTTTCACGGATTTTAATTACGTCTGAAAGCTTTTCCTCTGACTTTCTCAAAAGTTCCTCATTTTCGCGTCTTAGCGTTTCGGCCTCGCTTTTTTCTTTTTCCATTTCGATCCGCCGTTTTTCTAACGTGTCGACTACGTTTTCGAATCTCGCGTTATCGGACGAAACTAAACTTTTGGCTCTTTCTATAACGTCTTTTTCCATCCCCAACCGCTCTGAAATCGCGAAAGCGTTTGATCTTCCGGGAGAACCTATTAAGAGTCTGTAGGTGGGCCTTAGCGTCGTTACGTCAAATTCACAGCAGGCGTTCTCAACTCTTTCCGTGTCGAGGGCGTATGCCTTAAGTTCGGCGTAATGAGTCGTGGCGGCGATTTTCGCGCCTTTCCGGCGTAATTTTTCCAGTATCGCCATGGCTAAAGCCGCGCCTTCTACAGGGTCTGTTCCGGCTCCAAGTTCGTCTATTAAAACAAGGCTCTTTTCGTCGGCTTTTTTTATTATGTCGATTATATTCACCATATGAGATGAAAAGGTCGAAAGCGACTGCTCAATGCTTTGTTCGTCGCCTATGTCCGCCGCGATATTTTTATAAACGGATACGCGGCTTCCCTCGTCCGCCGGGATCATGAGACCGCACGCCGCCATGAGAGTTAAAAGACCTAAAGTTTTAAGGGAAACGGTTTTGCCGCCGGTGTTAGGACCTGTAATTACGAGCGTGTCAAAATTTTCGCCTAAAGAAATATTAACCGGAACGACTTTGGAATTTGAAAGCAGCGGATGCCTCGCGTTTTTTAAATCTGTTATTCCGTTGTCGTTTAGGCTGGGTTTATTCGCTTTCATTTTATAAGCTAATTGCGCTTTCGCGAAAATGAGGTTAAGCTCTACCGCGGCCTCGTAACTGTATTTCATCTCTTCCGAAAACGATCCCGCCTCGGAAGAAAGCTCCGATAAAATCCTCTCTATCTCGTCCTGCTCTTTTCCTTCCAGGACTCTTATTTCGTTATTAGCCTCGACAACCGACATAGGCTCTATAAAGACTGTGGCTCCGCTTGCAGACGTGTCGTGAACGAGTCCCGCGATTTTACTTCTGTATTCTGATTTTACGGGGACGACGAATCTTCCGTTTCTCTGTGTTATAATTGGATCCTGAAGGCATTTTTGGTAAGTTGCCGAGCGTATTATTGAATCGAGTTTTTCTCGTATTCTCCCCGATTGCAGTTTTATCTTTCTTCTTATATCGGATAATGCCGGCGACGCCGCGTCGGAAATTTCCTCTTCGGATATAACAGCGGACGCGATTTTATTTTCAAGGTATAAATTTGGGCGAAGCGAACCGAAATAAACGTCTAAAGAGCATGAAACGTCGTCAGACTGACGGCTTCTCCACTCTGAAAGAGAACGTATAACTCTTAGATTCTCAGCGACGTCAAGAAGCTCTCGCGTGTTTAAGACGCCTCCGGCGTTAGCCCTTAAAAGGGAGTTGTTTACGTTTTTAAGCGAACCGAACGAAGGCGCTCCGAACTTTCCCAAAAGTTTATGAGCGTCGAGCGTTTTTTGAAGTTCCCCTTGAGCCGCGGCCAAGTCGGTTAGAGGCTCTATATTAAGAGCTTCCATTTTGCTGTCACGACAAGTGGCGTATTCCGAAAGCTCCAAAAGTATTCTATCGAGTTCAAGAGATTTATAGTGTTTATTCATAATTCATCAATAATATTGCGTTTATTTTTGCAATTAAAATGTCATGTTATTTCTATACCGCCTAACGGTCTTACGTTTAAAATATAGCAGGCGCCTTCTCCAAAAACGCTCTCTATCGTCCTTTTATAGTCGTCTAAAAGATCCTTAGGCACAAAAGCCTGAATCGTTCCCGCGAAGCCTCCGCCATGAACTCTCCACGCTCCCCTTCCTCTTAAAATCATATCGCTTACGGAAAGGGCGAGAGATACGGGCTGGTTCAGCGGCTGTGTCGCTGAAAAAACGTTTTGATTATACATAAAAGACGAAAATCCGCTTTCGTTTATAATGCTTTTAAACGCGTCAAAATCGCCGCGCTTTAAAGCTTCGCCCGCCTTTTCGACTCTTTTGTTCTCATTGTAAAAGTGAATAGCCCTTAAAACGCTTCTGTCGCCGGAGTAGTTTCTTACGTTCGCCAAATTATTTTTAAATTCTTCCTCGTCTACTTCTCTTAAAACAGATTTTCCAAAAAACGAGGCCGCCTTCTCCATATCCTGTCTGATGGAGGCGTACTCGTCAGTAAGATCGGCGTGGCTGGCTCTCGTGTCGACTATGCAAAGGCTGTGTCCGCACGACGAAAAATCAAAATCTACGTTTTCTATTAATGGATTTTCAGTATCTTTAAAGTCGATTTTTACGAACCCGCCGACGGAGCAGGCCGTTTGATCCATAAGTCCGCAAGGTTTATGGAAAAAGACGTTCTCGGCGTACTGAGCTATTTTGGCTATCTCCACGGGCGACGCTTTCCCGTCGTTATAAAAGCGGTTTACTATCGTGGCGACAAGCGCCTCGAAAGCGGCGGACGACGAAAGACCCGACCCTGACGTCACTTGCGTCATCGTAGCGGCGTCAAACCCGCCTATGTTGTAGCCCCTTTCTTTAAAAGCGGCGCAAACGCCTCTTATAAGACCTTTAGACTTTCCAAACTCGTCCTCATGAGGAGTTAAATCGTTTAAGTCGATTATGTCAATTTTATCGTATTCGATAGACTTTACTTTTACTATATCGTCAGAACTTTTAGCGGCCGCCGCCACAACGTCCAAGTTTACGCTCGCCGCCATGACTTTCCCTTTATTGTGATCGGTATGGTTGCCGCAAATTTCAGTCCTTCCCGGAGCGGAAAAAAAGCGAATATCCCTGTCGCTTTCATAAAACGAGCAAAAAAGGTCGAGTACTTTTTTATATCTGTCTTTTTGCTTTATTATCTCGTCTTCCGTAAAATAAATTTTTTTCATTATCGCGTCGTAATCGTTCGATTCGATTTTTTTTAACGCTGATTCTTTAGACATATTTAAACCCCCGTTTTATTAAGTATTTTTCCTGTCGATCACGTCCCACATGGCGCGCATTATAAGGAGTGCGCAACCTGAAACGAAAGTAAGCAGAATAAGCGGCAAAGTAAATTTAAGCGAAAACGGATTTGAGACATTCCGGCCTATTATTATGTAGAACGCCATTTTCGGCATATAACCGACGAGCGATATTAAAATGTATTTCCAAAAAGGAAATTTCATCGCGCCGTAAAGCTTGCTTACCATGTTTATCGGGAAACTCGGCATAAATCTTAAAATTAAAAGAACGTAAGGGTTGCCTTTCCCTTCGCTTTCAATAAGTTTTCTTATAAGACCGCTCTTTCGCACTAATTTTTGAACGCCGCCGCCGCCTGAATTGTTGCCAATTAAATATTTCACTGAAAATAAAAGAGTTAAACCGACAATATTGATAGCGAACGACATGGGAACGTTAAAGACCATCGCCGTCGCGACGCAAATAATGGACACAGGGTAAAGCGGTATCGTCGTTCTGACAAAATATAAAAGCATTACTACAAGTATTAAAAGCCACTGATTTTCTATTGAGGCGACTTTTAACTCAAGATCGCTTAACCAAATAGTATACTCGATATATTTTTCCTCAAGGAAATTTATTTTAGAAATTAAAGACCATATTATCAAAAGAGCGCAAACTATATAACAAGCGACCGCCGCCGCCATGATCGTTTTTCTGGCGGTTTTATCTTTACTCAAACGCAATCACCGGACTTTAGGAAAGAAATTGAAATATTTAACGCAAAATAGCGATGGTTCAACACATATGACTTTATTATACATAAAAGCGATTTTTTAGTCAAATATTTTTTTATTTAAATGATTGGAAAAGCGCGGAAAATTATGTTATAATGAAAAA
>CAYUEV010000033.1:0-9403 GCA_964443825.1 uncultured Eubacteriales bacterium | reverse complement strand
TAAATTAAACTTTAACTTGAAACGGTGATAATATGAAAATAGTTATGCTTGACGGGTATACCACGAACCCCGGAGACCTTTCCTGGGATTTTTTAAAAAAATACGGCGACGTGGAAATTTACGACAGAACGCCAAAAGAAAAAATACTTGAAAGAGTAAAAGACGCGGACATAATTATAACGAATAAAACTCCCCTTAATAAAGAAATTTTAGAAAATCTACCGCGTTTAAAATTTGTGGAACTTCTTTCAACCGGCTATAACATCGTAGATTATACGTATTTAAAAGAGAAAAACATACCGGTTTCAAATATTCCGGCTTACTCTACGGAAGCGGTGGCGCAGCTCGTCATGGCGTTTCTTTTAGAGCTTACCATGAACGTGGGGCTTCACTCCCGATCGGTTAAAAACGGAGATTGGACGAGAAGCCGCGATTTTTGCTATTGGATTACTCCTCTTACGGAGCTTTCAGGCAAAACTTTGGGGATTTTCGGTTTTGGAAGAATCGGTTTGGCGGTCGCCAAAAGAGCGAACGCCTTCGGTATGAATATCCTCTCTTATACTCCAAGAGTAAAAGAAAACTCTCCAGATTATGTTAAATTTACAAGCCTTGACGAAATGTTAAAATATTCGGACGCGGTTACCATGCACTGCCCTTTAACGCCTGAAACCGAAAATATTGTAAACGACGACTTTTTAAATAAAATGAAGGACGGAGCGTATTTTATAAATACTTCGAGAGGCGCGGTAGTGGACGAGAACGCTTTGGCAAAAGCTTTAAACAACGGAAAATTATCGGGGGCGGGGCTCGACGTGCTCTCAACAGAGCCGCCCTCGGAAAACAATCCTTTGCTAAAAGCCAAAAATTGCTTTATAACTCCCCATATAGCCTGGGCGTCTTTTGAAACGAGACAAAGGCTTATATCTATTCTTGAAAAGAATATGGAAAGTTTTATAAACGGAACGCCCCAAAACGTGGTAAACCTTTAAGATAACGCTAAAATAAGTATTACAATATTGTCAACAATATTGAAATCCGTTAAAACGTTTGATATAATTTTATAGCAACGAAATTATAAATACGGAGGTTATTTTATGAGCGACGAAGAAAAAAACGAGAAAATGAGCTTTTCAGATAGATTTACTAAGTTTGTAGGCGATTTGGTTCTTAGAATCAAAAAAATGGATAAACGCGTGATTATTATGTCATGCGTAGCGATAATTCTCGTTATTGTAATCGTAATCTTTATAGTTAAGGGCGTTTCGTCTAATAAGGCGGAAAAAGAAGACGGCACGGTCGCGCCGAACACGCCCGCTTACGGTGAAAGAGAACCTACTTCGGCAGACGAGTCGCCTGACGCCGCGTTAGGCAATAAAGCCGGAAAATATAAAGTGTCGACCGGCGGCGACACTCCTTTGAATCTTCGTATGGCGGCGGATAAAACGTCGCCGGCTCTCATAACTATACCTAACGACGCCGTTATCGACATATTCTACGTCGACGACAGCGAAGCGGACGACAACAACGGCTACGGCTGGGGATATACTCAGTATAACGGCGAGCGCGGCTGGGTCTTTATGGAATACGTAAAGTCGGCGCAATAAGCCGATCTTTAGGTTTTATCAACCAAGCATATATCTGATTTGATTTATAAATTATGGACAACAGAAACGGCTCTGAAAAAGCGCTTAATATAAACAAACCGTATAATCCCGCGTCGGGCGACACGAAACAAATGCCGTTCGTCACAGGAGGGTTTGATTCTTTAAACGCGAGAAACACATATTACAAAAACGGCGGGGCGAATGGCGGAAGTCCTTCGCAATACAATAAAAACGACAGGACTTTAACCGGCGACGCGCCGTTGTTTTCCCGCGATAAAAATACTTCCCGTGAAAGCGCGAAAAAAAGCGAAACTCGCTATGCCGGGGGCGCTCCCCGCGAGAATATGCGAAGAGAAAACACAAAAGTAGTCGACGCTCCTCATAAGAGCGGCGGAAACAATTATAGCGGCTCGCCTTCAAATAAAAACGGGCGGAAAAACGAAGACCGCAAGCCCCCTAAAAAGAAAAAAGAACATAAAGGTCTTACGCGATTTGGAATAATATTTTGCTCAATTCTTCTTATCGGGATTGTTTCCGTGTCGACCGTAGGGCTTTATGTTCTCAAAAATACGTCCGATTTCGTAAACGGCGACGTCGCTATCGACCTTGACGAATATAAGGCGAATCAAAGTCAGACGACTATTATGTACACGCTTGACGACGACGGCAACGAAATAGAGCTTATAAGGCTTCACGGCGAAGAGAACAGAATCTGGGTAAATCTCGACGAAATGCCGGAGAATCTTCAAAACGCGTTTATAGCGATTGAGGACGAGCGTTTCAAGAAACATTCAGGCGTTGACTGGAGAAGAATAATATCCGTTATGATAGTGCCCGAGAACGCGGGTCAAGGCGGCTCGACTATTACTCAGCAATTAATTAAGAATCTCACAGGCGAACGCGAAGTCACGTATATTAGAAAATTCCGAGAGATAAGAAACGCCCTTAATTTGGAGAAGCACTACTCTAAAGAAACGATACTTGAGGCTTATCTTAACACTCTTTATTTAGACGCGGGCTGTTACGGCGTTCAAACGGCGTCGGAACATTACTTTGGAAAGAACGTAAGCGAATTGAACCTCGCCGAGTGCGCTTGTCTTGCGGCTATAACTAAAGCTCCAAGGGATTACGACCCTATTATCAACCCCGATAACAACGAAAAAAGGCGCAATCTCTGCCTTGATAAAATGTATGAGCTTGGTTTTATAACCAAAGAAGAATATGACGAGGCTAAAGATTATCATATCGTGTTTACGACCGACGACGATTACGTTCCAAAGGAAGACGATAACGACAAAGAAAACGTAAACAGCGACGGCATGATTGACGTAAACGAAAATAACGCCGGAGGTCAAGAGGTTCAAAGCTATTACATAGATTACGTTATCGATAAAGTTATCGACGACCTTATGAAGACGCGTTCATACAGTTATAACGACGCGTGGAGGCTTGTGTATTACGGCGGTCTTAAAATTCACATCGCCGTCGACCTTGATATTCAGCATAAGCTTGAGGATATTTACTATAACAGAAAAGGATTCCCTAACGCCAAAAACTCATTTGGCGAGTTGGTTCAGTCCTGTATGGTCATAATGGATTACACGGGGCGCGTTTTAGGCATCGTGGGGCAAGCGGGTCCCAAAGAGGGCGCCAGAAGTCTTGATATAGCGACCGACTCAAAGCGTTCTCCAGGATCGTCCATTAAACCTCTAAGCATTTACTCATTGGCGATTGATTCCGATATGTATACATGGTCTTATCCCAAAGTGCAGAATTACGGCATTATGCTGAATGGCGAAAGATGGCCTCAGAACTTCGGCGGCGACAACGGCTCGCCTTACAGCTATGAAACGATTCAAAGAGCGCTCGCCCCTTCTCACAACACCGTCCCCGCTCAAATCCTTAAAAAAATGGGGATTGACAGATCTTATGAGTGGCTCACGGAAAACATGAAAATGTCGATTGACGAGGATGAAAAAACGTATTCGTCTTTAGCGGTCGGCGGTATGGCTCACGGCGTGTACGCCATTGAGATGTGCGCCGCGTATACGACTTTCGGCACGGGCGGCGTGTACTACGAACCTTATTGCTACTATACTGTCACCAACAGTTCAAACTCTGTCGTTTATCTTACCCACAACGATTCGGGCGAACAGGTTATGGACGAAGGAACCGCGGACGTTATGAATAAACTCCTTCAAACCGTAACTACGGATTACGACGGAACAGGTAGGAATTATAGAGTAACGGGGTTTGATATGTACGCGAAAACCGGTACGACTTCGGACGAAAAAGACCGTTGGTTTATAGGCGCTACTCCTTACTATGTATGCGCCGCGTGGATGGGGTACTCGAAGCACGCGGAAGAGCTTGACTTCACCACAAACTACTGCGGTCAGCTTTATCAGAGAATTATGAACGATATTCACAAGAATCTCCCGTCTAAATCGTTTGAGTTCAGCGACGACCTTGTGAAAATGTCGTATTGCACGAGAACGGGCAAAATAGCAAGTTCCGCCTGTCCTAAAGCCGTTGGATGGTATAAAGCGGATTCAATTCCCCCGACTTGCACGTCCTGCGGCGGAAGCTCATACCAGGGAGGCGGCGGAAACAGCGGTGGAAGCCGCCATGACAACGGCTCCACGACAAAACCCGATTCCACCACAAGACAAAGTTCCACAACCGGGCAATCCCAGACGACGGCCGCGCCCGCCGCGCAAAACCGGCAGGACAAAAACCAAGACGCTAATAACGGCGGAGATTAAGTTATGGTAATAATGTCCGTAGACTACGGCGACAGAAGAACGGGCTTGGCGGTTTCCGACCAAAACGAGGCGTTCGCCTTCCCCGTGACGGTTATTAACGAAAGCGATAAAGAAACGCTTATCGATGAGATAACAAATATCGCCGTAGAAAAAAACGCGCGAATTATAGTCGTCGGGCTTCCTAAAAATATGGATGGAACGGAAGGCGAAAGGGCGTCGGCTTGCAGGAATTTCGCTTTAGAGCTTACCAAAAAATCGGGAATAGAAACGGTTATGTATGATGAAAGACTTACGACCGTTAGCGCGAACAAAGCTTTAAACACAACCGACACAAGGGGTAAGAAGCGCAAAAACGTTATTGACGAAGTCGCGGCGGTTATGATTCTCGAGGACTACCTTCGTTTTAAGTCAAGATAACTTTTTCTTGTATTTTGTTTTAAAATGAAAAAATTTTAAAATTGCAGGTGGGAATTTATGAAAAAGCTTTATGTTTATTATTCGAGGAAAGGGTATGTGGAATCAATCGCCCTTAAAAAAGCGAGAGAAGAGGGCGCCGATTTTCTCGAAATTGAAACGCTTGAGGATACTCTCGGTTGGAGCGGATTTTTGAACTGCGTTAACTTCTACACAAGCAAAAAAGAAATGAAGCTTTTCCCATACGATGAAAAAGATTTGTTTTTATACGACGAGTTTGTGATTTGCACGCCCGTGTGGTGCGGCGGCGCTTGTCTTCCCATACTCGAATTCTTAAATAATGAAAAAGATAAAATCAAAAATGCCAAATATATTATAGTTCACGCCCTTCCATCCGACGTTTCTAAAGCCCAAAAGCAGATGGATGAAATTTTAAATTTAAAAGACACTCCCTATATTGATATTCAATGCGCGGCCGGCAAGGTAACGAAAGAGCAAAATTTTGGAAGCGAAAGCGATTAAATGACCGATTTGTACGGAAGAAATGAAAATTACTTTCCCGCGAAAGAAGTCAAAACGCCGGATTTTTATTCGTTCGTTTCGTTCGACCTTGAAACGACGGGACTTAATAAGGACGAAGAAATAATAGAAATCGGCGCGGTAAAAGTCGTAAACGGCGAGTTTAAAGAGACGTTCCAAGAACTTATAAAACCCGACGCAAGTATATCGCCTTTTGTAGTTACGCTTACCGGGATAACCGACGAGATGGTGGAAGGTTGCGAGAGAATTGACGCGGTTCTTCCAAAATTTCAAGAATTTTGCGGAAACAATATTCTTTTAGGACATAACGCTATATCGTTCGACTGTAGACTTATTAGAAAATTTGCCCAAAAATGCGATATTTACTTTGGGAACGACGTTTTTGACACTTTAAGATACAGCCGATATAGGTGCGAGCCGTTTCCCGGCATGAAAAATCACAAGCTCTCTTATATGTGCCAGTATTTTGGCATAAATCCTAAAGAGTATCACAGGGCTTTAGCTGACTCTATAGCCGCGGCGGAACTTTATTTTAAACTTAAAAAATACGGAAAACCCGGTAAAAAATAAAATAAGAGCGGCGGTTTGTTGACGCCGTTCTTATTTTACTATCGGTACTAAAAGTTATTACGTCTTGCGCAAGAACTTTAATTTAATTAAAAAATCTCGCCGCTTTCTTCCGCCTTCGCGGCTCTATATTTTTCAAAACACGCGCTACAAAGTACGCCTTTATCGCTTTTAGGCTCGAAGGGAACTCTCGCCTCCCCTCCGCATTCCCTGCACACGGCGGTGTAGAATTTGCGCTCGCTGTTTCTTGCCTGTTTGCGCGCGACTCTGCAATCTTTGCAGCGCTGGGGTTCGTTAAGAAAACCTTTTTCAGCGTAAAATTCCTGTTCGCCGGCGGTAAAAGTAAATTCTTTGCCGCAATCCTTGCAAATGAGCGTTTTGTCTTCGTACATAAATTGTGTTACCTCGCTTGTCTTCTGTACAGTTTGTGATTCTCTACGGAATATATAATGTTTGTTTCGTTGTTATAAATGTAAAAAAGAATTTTATACAATATCAACGAAAATATCTTCTTTTTCATTATAAAATTTTATTTAGTGTTTGTCAACAATTTGTTTTAATAATCTTTAAATTATTTGTTAAAAAATAAAAATTTATTCTTTGTTTAAAAAAATGTAAATTTTTTGTATTTTTTATTGCATTTTTAGCCCTGTTGTGATAGAATATACCAGAATTATGTATTGATATGGAGGTGAAATCCCATGAAAGATGGAATTCATCCTGAGTATAAGCAAACTCAAATCAGATGCGCGTGCGGCGCCGTATATGAAACGGGTTCTACAAAGAGCGACGTCAGGGTTGATATTTGCTCGAAGTGCCATCCTTTCTTTACCGGTAAACAAAAACTCGTCGATACGGGCGGACGCGTCGGCAGATTTAAAAAGCGTTATAATCTTGAATGACGTTTTTTGTCTTCTAAAGCGTAAACGGCGCGATTTTGCGCCGCTTTTTTGGTTATGAATGATTTTTTAACTCTTAAAAGCGAAAACAGCGGCGAATTTTCAGAAAAGCGTTCGCGTTTTATAGGTTACGCCTCCCCTGTTAAAAACGAAAACGGCGCTTTAAATTTTATAAATAAAATCCGCTCCTTAAATCGCGACGCGACTCATAACGTCTGGGCGTATATTTTAAAAGAAGGCGATATAAAAAGATATTCCGACGACGGAGAGCCGCAGGGAACGGCGGGCGTACCTATTTTAGACGTTCTTATTAAAGAAAATTTATTTAACTCATGTATAGTTGTGACGCGCTACTTTGGCGGCGTTCTTTTAGGCGCGGGAGGACTTGCAAGAGCGTATTCGAAATCGGCAAAAATCGCCGTAAACGCCTCCGGGATTATTAAAATGACTTTATGCTCGGTTATCGATTCCCGGTGCGACTATAATTTTTACGGAAGTCTTACAAAAATTATCGCCCGTTATAACGGTAAAGTTCTGGATAGCTATTTTGGCGAGGACGTAAACGTAAAATTTTTTGTTCCTAAAGGGCATGAAGAGATGGTTAAAGCGGAAATCTTCGACAAAAGCTTTGGGAAATGCGAATCTAAAGGTTCAGGAGAAATCTATAAAGAAATATAAATTTATGAAAACCTGTTATATAATTTGCGCTGGCGACGCTGACAGTATTCAAATAAATAAAAATAAAGACGACATTATAATAGCGGCGGACGCGGGATTATTGCACTGTATAAAAAACAATATAAGCCCTGATTTAATCATAGGCGACTTCGACTCGTTAGGCTTTAATCCTAAAACGGAAAATAAAACTAATGGATTTTCGCTTCCAGATAAAGATGATATTATAGCTCTGTCTGTAGAAAAAGACGATACGGACGCGTTTTCAGCCGTTAAAGAAGGGATTAAAAGGGGTTTTAAAAGATTTATATTTTTTGGGGCGCACGGAGGAAAGAGACCGGAACACGCATACGCCAACATTTCCCTTTTAGCTTATCTTTCAAAAAATAAAAAAACGGCTTTTATGGACTGCGGAAAATATACGATAACGGCGATAACCGACTCTAAAATTACTTTCCCGCCTTATCTTAAAGGGAATATATCTGTTTTTTCGTTTGATAACGAATCTATTGGCGTATATGAAAAAGGGCTTTTATATGGTCTTAACGACGCTAAAATCGAAAATTACACGGTGACGGGAATAAGCAATAGCTTTATTGGGGAAAAGAGCGAAATCTCCGTTAAAAAAGGAACTTTAATTATTTTTTACGATGGGAAACCTGACGATATTGTTGTGAATTTGTAAAAAATATTCAAAAAGCCTTGAAATAATAAGAAATATGTGATACCATATTTTTAGTAGAAGGGGGCGGGGAGTTCCCGTCGATTTGGTAATTTATTAGGGAGGCGTCGTTTTGGATATATTCTTTATCGCCATGGACTACATTATTAGACTCGCCACGGTGTTTCTTGAAGATGTTGCAAAGTGGCTTGGGTTTGACCTCAGCACATCTGAAGAAGCGGCGGGTAAGTAGCTTATTTCTTGATTTTGTCAAAAATGGGCGGGTTCTTTTTAAGGCTCGCCGTTTTTTTATTTTTAAACGTCTTAATAATTCTATCCCTTTATTTTTAGATAAATTGGGAAAAGATTTTTCTTAGAGTATATTATGAGTTTTGTTAAAAGAACGTTAAGATTTATATCGCCCGTTTTTAATATTCTTCTTATTATTTCATATATTAAAGAATCTTGACTAACGCTTACGGCTTCTTTTACGGAGTCGTCGTCTAAAATTTTCTTTATCTCTTCCCTTTTGCGTTTTTTATCAAAAAAACAATCTTCGGAATAGAACATAACAAAACAGGACAAGATATTTTTAATAAAAGCTCTGCTTCTAACCGTTTTATCGCTTAAAAGCCGCGAAAAAACGCTGTCGATTTCTTTGCAGGACCGGAATTTATCGGGTATAAATTTTGAAACAAGACTTAAAGCGCCGTCGATATTATAGTTATATAGGGCGTCGGGGATTACTTTTACAGACGGGTTTTTTAATAGAACGTCAGCGTTAAAAAGCCTGTCTTCGCCATAACGGTAATTTTTAAATTTTATGTCGTTATTTTTTATAAAGCCGCTTTTATACGCTTTGTTCCACACTCCGTTAAGAAGGTTGTTTTTATAATATTCGTCAATATTAAACTTTCCCTCGGGAGCATATGTTTTTTTAACAGAATTGTTTTTAAAAATCTGATTAAACCCGAAAATGAGTATATCGGGAGAATCTTTCAGCGCCTGGAAAATTACATTAAAAGCGTCGTCTGAAAATTCGTCGTCGCTGTCGAGAAACAAAATATACTCGCCGCTAGAAACTTCTATCCCTTTATTTCTCGCAAAAGCCGGACCTTTGTTTTCAGTTTTAATAGGTAAGATAAAATTGCGCTCTTTAGTAAGCGATAAAATAACGGACGACGTTGAGTCGTTGGACCCGTCGTCTATTATTATGACTTCTTTATCGGGGTAATTTTGCCTGCAAACTGAGTAAACCGCCGACCTTAACGTACTTTC
>CAYUEV010000032.1:929-17097 GCA_964443825.1 uncultured Eubacteriales bacterium | reverse complement strand
GGGGATTGGGTTTAATTGCTATTAGCGGAATAATCTGCTAAAGAGTTTTTGCATCTTGCTGATGAACTCTATGAGGCTCTTAATGAGCTTCATGAAGCTTCTCGAAAGAATGCCGGCGCTCTTGATGTTCTCGCCAAAGTACTTGTCAAAGTTCTTAGCGAGCATATTGCCGAGTTCTCTAACCTGAGGATCGGGACTCTCGAGCATCGGCTTTAACATATCGAGCCAAGACTGTTTAGCCTGGTCGTAAATGCCGGTGAAGCCGTTCATCGATTCGTTAAGGACAAGGAATATCTCGTAGACCGAGTTGATGGCCTGACCCATGCTCGGATCTTTCTTAGCCGAGTCGCCTAACGTATCAAGGATAACGTTGATCGTGCTGGAAATCGCAGAGTTGCCTACCGCGTTGCCTAAAGCCGTCTTAACGGTGGCGAGGTTCGTGGGTTCGGTGATGTAGCCCAAAACTACGCGAAGGAGGATTGTGAGCATATCGGCTCTCTGGTCTTCGCCAAGAACCATCTTCTTGTATGTCTCGCCGTTAGCGGACGTGTAGGACACAATCTTACCGTTGAGGAACTCGGTTCCAAGGTCGGCTTTGACGGGAGTAAGGTTGTAGCTGCCTTTAAGAGCGTTGATCAGGAGGTTGAATATACCCGTCGTGTTAAGGGAGTGAATGTCTATGTTCGCCCACATCACGAGGTACTCTTCAAGAGAAGTTCTGCCTTCGACAACTCCGGCGGGAGAAAGAGCCGTGATAAGGGTATCGATGGAGTTTACAATGTTTCTGAACGCCGGAACCACAGCGCCTGATTCGATGAAGTAAACAAGCGAGGGAATGAGATCCATAAGTTCGTTTACGGGGTCTTTCGCGAATTTGTCAAGTAAATCGAATACGGGGTGCAGAACCGCTTTTGCGATTTCTTCGTTGACCGCGGGATCCGGGGAAGCGACTTTCTCGTCGTATGTCGCGGTATCGGGAAGTCCCTCTACGCCGAGAGCCTCAAGAAGGGGCACTACGCCGTAAGCGTAACCGTCGGAGCCGGGTATGTACATCTGGACTTTGCCGTCGTAATCCGTAAGTACGGGCACGCTCTTTCCGCCGAAAAGGATCTTCCACACGGGAGAACCTGCCGCGAGAATCTTGGCGAGAGCGTTCTCAAACGACTCGCGATTGCCGTCCACTACCTCTACCGTCATATTGTCCCAAACGTGGAAGTTCAATCCGTCCATTTCGTTGGCGACGTTGGCGACGTGAGGAATCCAGCTTTCAAGACCTAAGATGGAGGAAACTGCGCTCTTCAAAAGGTTGATGATCGTGTCCGCCATCTTCTGAGTGTAAAGTTCCGTGGTTAAGAGCTGCTGTACAAGCTGCGGAAGGCTGTTTATCTTGGTTCCGCCGATTTCTATTCCAAGGAGATCTAATACGTTGCCGACGAGAGCCGGGATGTTGTCGAGCGTGTACTGAGCTTTTTCCTTAGTCCAGTACTGACCGTATGTGCCGACATAGGTCTTGGAGGCCTCGATGCCGGAGAACACTTTGTCGGTATCGGCTTTATCAGCGTAGAGCCACTCGTAATCGTTCATCTCTTTGGGACCGGATACGCTGAACCACTGTTTAATGGCAAGAAGGTCGCCGCTTGAGAATAAAGCTTCATTGGCGGGATCTTTGAGGATTTCAAGGAAGAGCGAAACGATTATGGTGACAAAGTCTTTCTTTGTCTCAGTATCGCTGAACACCATCTGGAAGGCCTGTCTTCCGTTAGAGGACGTATAAGGCACAACCTGACCGAAATAGAACTCGCAGAGGAACTTCTGGCAATTTTCAGGAAGGTGAACTCCTACGTTACTTTCAAGAAAAGCAAGCAAATGCTCGGTTGAAAAGTCTTGAAGAAGTTCAAGAATCGGCTTAATATTGTCGCCGAGAAGATCGCCGGCTATACCTAAGATCTGACTTAAAGGCATTAAAAGGCTGGTGCATATGCTCTTAACGCCGTCGGCATTAAGGGTATACACAAGGTTAAGGATTACATCGACAAGGTTGTTGACAAGGTCGTTTTCTTCCGTCCCGATTATCTCATATATTCTCGCTAAAAGGACGTCGAGGAGATACTTTAACGCTTCGTCGGTATGAGTATTGGCCGCGTGTCCAAGCACTGCACCCGGATTCCCTCCGTCGCCAAAAGCTACCAAAGTCTTTATATCTCTTACGCCAAGAGCCTCAAGGAGAGGAATGATGGCGTAATCCCAACCGTCGGAGCCTCCGATATTAAGGAAGCCAAGAGCGTTCGGGTAATTTACTTTGAGGAAGAGCATATCGATAACCGTCTTGAAAGGAGGAGCCAGGTACTTGGCGAGCTGCGTTGTGAACTGATCCCTTTTGGCTACGATATCGTCGCCCAAAGCGTCCACGCCCCAGTCGGTTATCTTACTGGTGTAGGTGAACGTGCCGTCGCCGTTATCCTGTTTGTCGCAGTAGCTCTGTAACGTAGCCAAGCCGCCGGCGGGACACAAAACCTCGTTGAGAGGAGTGCCCATAACGTCGCTGGTCAAGCCGTCTATAAGACCGACCACAGTTTCAATAATCGTGTCAAGAGTGGCGTCCGTGAATATGCCGTCAATAACACCCGTGAGATACTGACCTAAAGTCTGCTGACCGTTTTTCGTCGGACCGAGAATACCCTCGAGGATCTGCGTAACATTCTCCGCCACATAATTGGCGGTCTCCGGGTTCCACGCGGTTCCGTAGTCCAAATAGGGTATGGCGTTGCCGTTTTCTTTGCTATGTCCGGGAAGATTTTCGTTTAATAAACGATCTACATCTCCTGGTTGATCAGGATCTTCGGCGTACATATACGCCCAGTCATTCTCGGGGAAATCGTAATCCTTAGCGAAGACTACAAGCCCCACCGAACACGCCCCGAGAACGAGAAGCATCGACAAGAAAACACTCATCGACTTTTTCAAAATTTTCATATGGATCGCATTCCCTTTCAGCCTGTTTGGAGCTTTGTTGTTATAAAATTAGACAATAAAGCTGCCAACACAGGTTATTTTTTATTTACTTTTATTTTATTACTTTACTCTTAATAGTCAATGCATATTTCTTTAACGAAAAATGAACTTTTTTCTATGGGGAATACAAAATTCCGGCTTTTAATACAAAATTCGTGCAAAAATATCTGTATTTTCGCAAATCCGTCCGCTTTTTTAACGGCGAGCCGGAACAATTCGCTTTTTTTAATTTTTTTAGAGCGATTATTTTAAAACCTAAAAATCCTTCTAACGGTCTCCGCGAGAGGAAGTCCCACGACGTTGCAGTAATCGCCGTCAATCCGCTTGACAAAGAGAGCGCCGCGCCCCTGTATCCCGTAAGCGCCAGCCTTGTCAAAAGGCTCCCGCGTTTCGATGTAGGCGCTGATCTCGCCGTCCGAGAGGTCGTAGAACTCCACTTCGGTTTTGCAGGCGAACGTCTCTTTCTTTTGCTTTTTCAGTAAAGTCACGCCGGTAAAAACGTTGTGAACCCGCCCCGAAAGCTCCTTTAGCATATTAAAAGCGCCGTCCGCGTCTTTAGGTTTCCCTAAAATTTTATCGTCCAGGGAAACAACCGTGTCGGCGGCCAGAATCACGCCGTCGGGGTACGCCTTAAAAGCTTCAAGAGCCTTCCTTTCGGAGAGAATCTTCACGACTTCCCCGGGAGAAACGCCGGGTGGAGAATCCTCCGGGACGCCCGGGACGAAAACCTCAAACTCAAGCCCCGCTTTCGTTAAAAGCTCCCGTCTTCTCGGCGAGCCGGACGCTAAAATAATCAAAATACCACCTTAACTCCGCGTTTATTTAAAGCGGAAATTCGCGGGATTACTTTAACTCCGCCTTGCCGCCCGCGTCCTCGATCTTCTTTTTGAGCTCTTCCGCCTCTTCTTTCGGAACGGCCTCTTTAAGGGTCTTGGGAGCGCCCTCAACGGCGGCTTTCGCCTCGCTTAAGCCGAGCCCGGTAATCTCGCGGACGACTTTAATAACCTTAATTTTGGAAGCCGCGTCAAACGCCGTGAGAACAACGTCAAATTCCGTCTTCTCCTCCACTTCCTCAACGGGAGCGGCGGCCTGAACCGCGACGGGAGCCGCGGCCGACACGCCGAACCTGTCTTCTACTTCCTTTACAAGTTCGGAGAGTTCGAGAACCGAAAGCTCCGCCACTTCGTCTACTATTTTTGTGATTTTTTCAGAAGCCATTTTTAGTTTCCTCCGTTTTCTTTAATTTTGCCTGATAATTTAAATTTGCCGGTTTCCCGGGCTCTTCAGCGTAAGCGCGCAATAATAAGGATAAGTTATATATTGCCGTTCGCTAATAGCTAATCACTGTTCGCCGGTTTCCGCCTGAGTTTCGCCTTCCGGGGCGCTTTCGCCCGGGTCGCCGTTCTCTTTGTCCGCGATAGCCTTGACCGCTCTCGCAAAAGAAGCGACCGGGGCCTGGAACGCCGCCGCGACCGTCGCCAAAAGTACTTCTCTCGACGGGAGCTTCGCTAAAGAGTCGATTTTCTCAAGGGAGATGACTTCCCCGTCAAGGAAACCGCCCTTAATCTTAAAGTTCTCGTGCTTGCCCGCGAACTCCGATAGAATCTTGGCGGAAGAGACGCTGTCGTTTTCGCTCACGGCGATAGCGGTAGTCCCCGTGAGAACGCCTGCCAACTCCTCATAGGGCGTGCCTTTTAAGGCTAACTTTAAAAGGGTGTTCTTAACTACGGAGTAATCGACTCCCGCCTTTCTGAGGTCGGCTCTTAAAGCCGTGTCGTCGGCGACCGTCGTGCCTTTGTAGTCGACTATAACGCCGGCGGCCGCTTTGCTCAGCTTCTCGTTAATCGAGGCGACCATGAGCTTTTTCTTCTCCAAAACCTTTTCGCTTGGCATAATTTCACCACCGTTCGTTTAATAAATAAAAACCCTCCGGTAAAGACAGGAAGGAAGCTCTTATATACTATATATTGTATATTATACATATATATAGCGCATTATATATGTTAAAGCGCGTTCCTCGGCGGGAATTTTACAGAGAACCCAACCCGCTGTCTTTAGAATGGTAAAAATATATTATCACTTATTTTTTAATTTGTCAACAGGGAAAATAATTTTTTTGATTTGACATGGCGATATAATAATAGTATAATATAACTTAATATGATTTTTAAGGATAACGATATGAAAACTCTTGATAAAAAATACGACCCTAAGAACGTTGAAGACAGAATTTACGATTTCTGGATGAAAGGCGGGTACTTTCACGCCAACCGTGACGAAACGAAAACACCCTATACCATAGTAATACCGCCTCCCAATATCACGGGTCAGCTTCACATGGGCCACGCCCTCGACAACACTCTTCAGGATATTCTCATCCGCTTTAAAAGAATGCAGGGCTACGACGCTTTGTGGCTCCCCGGGACGGATCACGCCTCCATCGCCACCGAAAACAAAATCGTCGAGGAGATGCGGAAAGAGGGCGTCACGAAAGACGATCTTGGGAGAGAAAAGTTCTTAGAGCGCGCGTGGGACTGGAAAGAGCGCTACGGCGGGAGAATCGTCGAGCAGCTTAAAAAACTGGGCTCTTCCTGCGACTGGGAGAGGGAGCGCTTCACTCTGGACGAGGGCTGCTCAAAGGCCGTGAGAGAGGTTTTTGTCAATCTCTATAATAAAGGTCTTATATACAGGGGCGAGAGGATAATCAACTGGTGTCCGCACTGCTTAACGTCCATTTCGGACGCGGAGGTGGAGTACAGCGAGCAGGCCGGTCATTTCTGGCATATCCGCTACCCCTTTAAAGACGGGAGCGGCTATCTGGTTCTCGCTACCACGCGCCCTGAAACGCTTCTGGGCGACACGGCGGTCGCGGTAAATCCCAAAGACGAAAGATACAAAGCCTTTGTGGGCAAAACGCTCGTTCTCCCCATCGTTCACAGGGAGATCCCCGTTATAGCGGACGATTACGTTGAAACGGACTTCGGGACGGGCGTAGTTAAGATCACCCCCGCACACGACCCGAACGATTTCGAAGTGGGTCTTCGCCACAATCTCCCCGTTATAAACGTCCTGACGGAGGACGCCAAGATTACCGACGACTACCCAAGGTACGCGGGGCTTGACAGATACGAGGCGAGAGAACTCATCGTCGAGGACTTAGAAAAAGAAGGCGCTCTCGTCAAAGTCGAGGACTATACTCACAGCGTCGGGACGTGCTACCGCTGCCACTCGACGGTAGAGCCGAGAGTTTCAAAACAGTGGTTCGTCAAGATGGCTCCTTTGGCGAAACCCGCCATAGATATTGTCAAAGAGGGGAAAATCAAGTTTATCCCCGAAAGATTCTCAAAACTTTACTTCCACTGGATGGAAAACATCAAAGACTGGTGTATTTCGAGGCAGCTCTGGTGGGGTCACAGGATACCCGTCTGGTACTGCGGCGACTGCGGAAAACTCACGGTAGCGAAAGAAGACCCCGACCGCTGCGAACACTGCGGGAGCAGGAATATCCGCCAGGATCCCGACACTCTGGACACGTGGTTCTCGTCCGCTCTCTGGCCGTTCTCTACTTTGGGCTGGCCCTCCGACACGCCGGATCTTCGCCACTACTTCCCGACGGATACTTTAGTCACGGGCTACGATATTATCACGTTCTGGGTTTCCAGGATGATTTTCTCGTCCTGCGAACATATGGGCAAAGAGCCTTTTAAAACGGTTCTCATTCACGGTCTCGTCAGGGACGCTCAGGGGCGGAAAATGTCAAAATCCTTGGGCAACGGCATTGATCCCCTTGAAATTATCGACAAATACGGCGCGGACGCTTTGAGATTCACTCTGGCGACGGGCAACAGTCCCGGCAACGATATGCGCTTTTCCGATGAAAAAGTCCAAAACAGCCGAAATTTCGCTAACAAGCTCTGGAACGCGGCGAGATTCGTTTTAATGAATCTTTCGGGCGACGAGCTTCCTCCCCACGTCCCCGAAAACCTTTTAATCGAGGACAAGTGGATTTTAAACAGCTTCAACAACCTGGTTAAAGATGTGACCGACTCCTTAGACAAATTCGAGCTCGGTCTCGCAGTCCAGAAGCTATATGATTTTATCTGGGACGTCCTTTGCGACTGGTATATCGAGCTCTCAAAAATAAGGCTGTCGGGGGACGATTTATCCGCCAAAAAAGACTGTTTGGACGTTCTTGTTTTCGTTACGTCCAACACGTTAAAGCTTCTCCACCCGTTTATGCCCTTTATAACCGAGGAAATCTGGCAGGCGCTCCCGCACGAAGGCGAAACGATAATGCTCTCCAAGTGGTGCGAATACGATAAATCGCTGGAATTCCCCGAGGAATCGTCCGAAATGGAGAAAATTATCGACGCTGTCAGGGCTGTCAGGGTTAGACGCGCCGAAATGAACGTCCCGCCGTCAAAAAAGACTAAAATTATGATTTCCACTCCTTACACAGATACCTTTAAGAAGGGCGAGAAGTTCTTTTCGAGGCTCTGCTGGGCGAGTTCCGTCGAGATCGGCGGCAGCTTCCCGGCGGGCGGCAACGTCAGCGTCGTTTCCCACGGAGCTACGATTTATCTGCCGCTTTCGGAACTTGTGGATACGGAGAGCGAGAAAAAGCGCCTTAACAAAGAACTCGCCGATATAAGAAAAAAACTTGAAATAACCGAAAACAAGCTCAATAACGAGGGCTTTTTGTCCAAAGCTCCCGAAAAAGTGGTAAACGAGCAAAAAGAGCAGCGGGAAAAGCTCCTTGAAAAAGAAAAGCTCCTGCTCGGCGCGATAGAAAATCTTGAAAATTAGTATGCCCGGGAATTTTGACGCCGTCAACTACTATCACTCTCTTTTGACGTTCGGCGTAAGACCGGGTCTTGACAGGATTTCTCTTCTTCTTAAGTCTCTGGGCGACCCTCAAAAGAGCCTTAAATTTATTCACGCTGCGGGGACCTGCGGCAAGGGGAGCGTCTCTGTCTTTTTGTCCGATATTTTGACGTCGGCGGGCTATAAGACGGGGCTTTACACTTCCCCTTACGTCCTGGACTTTAGAGAGCGAATAAAAATTGACGGCGAGATGATAAGTTCCCGCGACCTTTGCGAAATAACATTAAAAGTTAAGGAGAAAATCGACCGCCTTAACTCGCAAAATATCGTCATAACGGAATTTGAGGCAATCACCGCGGCGGCGTTTTTATACTTTAAGGAAAAATCCCCTAATATTGTTGTTCTTGAGACGGGTCTGGGCGGAAGGTTTGACGCGACGAACGTAATCGAAAGCCCGATTTTAAGCGTAATTACGTCAATTTCACATGACCACACGAAGATTTTAGGCGATTCAATAGAAAAAATCGCTTTTGAAAAGTGCGGCATAATTAAAAATTCCCGCCCCGTCGTCACAACTTCCCGCCAGAACCCTTTAGCCCTCAACGTAATAAGGGAACAGTCGAAAATAAAAAACTCGCCTCTTTATATATCGGACGAAAATTGCGATATACTGTCAGAATCCATCGAAGGGACTAAAATATCGTCAAACGGGCTCGATATTTCCATTCCTCTCCCCGGGGATCATCAAGTCGAAAACTGCCTGCTCGCCCTTAAAGCCGCCGACGTTCTTAAAAAAGAGGGCTACCCTATACCCGACGGCGCGATAATTAAGGGCATTGAATCGTCAAAAATCCCCGCGAGATGCGAAATAATATCAAGAAATCCGCTTGTAATTTTGGACGGCTGCCACAACGAAAGCTCCGCCGCCGCCCTCGGTTCCTTAATCGAAAAATACCTTAAAAACAAAAAAATCAACGCCGTTATGGGAATTATGAAAGACAAGGACGTCGATAAAATTATTTCCGTTCTCGCCCCTAAGTTTAATAAGGTCTTTGCCGCCCCCTCAAGCAATCCGAGGACGATCGACCCCGGCGTTTTGGCGGAAAAAATAAGAGCCCTGGGCGTTGATTCCCAAGGCTTCGGTTCGGTTAAAGACGCGTATAATACGGCGTTAAAAGAAACAAATCCCGACGATATTATAATAATTTGCGGATCGTTATATTTATGTTCCGATTTTTTAACGGATTTCGGTTAAAAAAAGGCGCGAGAAAATCCCGCGCCTTTCTTTTGGTTAATCCTGACCTACAAGCCAGTCAATACTTACGCCCAAAACGTCGGCGAGAGCGACAAGCTCGTAATCGTTAATGCTTCTAAGCTGCCCTTCTAACTTAGAAAGCCCCGAAGCGTTGAGGTCTATGCCTCTCACCTGAAGCTGCGTAAGGAGATCTTTTTGCTTCATGCCGATTACTTTTCTGCGCTGCTCGACTCTTCCTCCCGCCACGTTGCGTGTGCCGAGTTCCTGTTTTCTGACTCTCATTGTAGCGCCGCCTTCCGTGTTATTATAGCGGAACCATTTTATCACATCATTTTACAAATTTCAATAGTTCTTTTTTAAATTTTTTATTTGAAATTCTAATTTTTAAAAAAGAATGCGGTTTTTGTAAACTTTTTTATTATTTCGTTGCAATTTTTATATTTCGGGCGTATAATATCTTTGTAAAATACAAAAATAAAATACAAAATCTGTAACAACTTAAAAAGGGATGTGAAATTATGGACGCGGACGTCACCGCCGCAAGACTCACGGAGCTGAGAAAGCGTTCAGGCAAATCGCTCAAGGCCATCGGCGATTTTGTTGGCGTAAACAAGTCCACCGTTATGCGATGGGAAAACGGTACGACAAGGAACATCAGCCTGCCGGACCTGAGAAAACTCTCCCAATGCTACAACGTATCGATAGCATACCTCCTCGGTGAAGAAGAAAAATCGGGGGGGGGGGGGCGAACAATACCCCCCTTCGCGTCGGCGGCAGAAGCCTTGCCGCCTGACGAAATCGAGCTCTTGTCGCTTTACCGAAGGCTTCTTCCAAATGAAAAGACCCTCGCTTTAAAGATCATTAAAAACATCTCGAGCGAAGACAAATAAGTTCCGTTTGGAATTTTAGGGTAACGCAGCCTTTTTGCCGCGCGTTAGAGGCTTTTCGACGACTAACGGCGCTTTAAGCGGGATTTTTTCCCGCTTATTTTTTTAAAACAAACCCCGCTCTTTCATACCATTTCGCCGTTTTTTCGTTATTTGTCGCTAAAAATACGGAATTATCCAAAGAGCGGGCGAGGTCTGCCGCGCACTCCTCGCCGAATCCGTTTCTTCTGTAGTCTTTTAAAGTCGCGACTGACGAGATGACGCTAAGTTTGGGCGTTTCCCCGCTCGTCAAAGCCGCGGAAACCGCTTTTCCGTCTATTTCAATGTACTTCCCGTGAATTAACCCTCTTCTAAATTTTAAAGACGCGTCGACATACCATCTTTCATAAAATCTATCGGCGTTTTCCCATTCCTCGAAAATCACCGGGAAAATTTTCTTTAGATTCTCCTGGTTTACGTCCCGCGCCCTGTTGAATTCTTTTTCGGAATCGTTAAATTTTAAGATATATTTGGGGTTGAACTCGTTAAAGCTCCTCGCCCCGACCGCTTTTGAAAACAGCCTTATTTCGTTTATATCGCAGTATTTATCGCCGCAAAACGTAAATTCCCCGTCCAAAAGACCGCAAAAAGCGTGAATTTCCCCGTTTTTCTCGTAATACCAAAAAACCGCGTCGCTCCGGCCGCATCCATACGCCTTAACCCTCGTATAAAGCCCCGCACCCGCGATTTTATCCGTAAGGAACTCTAAGCATTCCTCGATTTTATCGCCGCTCAATATTTTAAACATATCGTCTTCCCGTCCTCTTCTCTCTCTTTGTCTCTGCTTCTCTTCCTTCGTCTCTCATTCTCTCTCCCGTCTCTTTTTCTCTCACGCTTCTCTCTCATTCTCTCTTGCGTCTCTCCCCGCCCCTGCTTCTCCCTTCCCGCCTCTCCTTCTCATTCTCACATTTCCCCTGTTGCGCAGCCGCGCGCGACTCTTAAAAATACGCTTTTCTTTGCCCGCAGCCCAATTTTATCGCAAACCCGTCCGCGTTATATTCTAATCGCCGCCGGCCGTTATTTTATTATAATTCTCCGTTTTAAACATATCAAGACGAAATTATAGAAGGAGCAAAAATGTATCTTCACATCGGTCAATCAAAAATCGTAAATACTAATGATATTTTAGGAATTTTCGATATGGACAACGCCACAATCATGAAATCGTCGCGCGACTATCTAAACGCCGCCGAAAAAATGGGCGAACTTGAAAGCGTGTCTTCCGATCTTCCCAAGTCGTTTATCGTCATTACAAAAAATTCCGCCCGCAAAGTCTGCCTCTCCCCGCTTTCCTCCGAAACGCTGTCAAAAAGAACAAAATTGCGGTACGATGATTATATATCTGATTTTAGGCGTTAGGTCGCAAAACAGCCGGTTTTACCTCGATACCGAACCGGCGCCCGACGCGGGATTTTATACAAAAAAACCGAGGATTAAACATTAAAACAAAAAAAAAGAGATTAAGAGGAGCGCAACGATGGCCAACCTGTCTAAGATAAAGCGTGAGAGAATGCTCGCCTTTTTGGAAAAATTAAAAAAAGAACACACGGACGACGAATCCATCCGTGCGTTTACGGAAATAGAGAACCAGCTGCGGGATAAGAAATACGGTCTTGTCTGGGAGGAACACTCGGAGCATGTGGACGAGATGCTCGAAGAGAACATCCCCATCTTTACCGAGGACAAGGAAAAAGAAATCACGGCTGCACCCGGGGAACCTTATAACTTTATCCTCGAAGGGGATAATCTCCAGAGCCTGTATCTGCTTGAGAAAACGCACCGAGGGAAGATTGACGTCATATACATCGATCCGCCGTATAATCGAGGGCAAAATGATTTTGTTTACGATGATAATTTTATTGATATAAATGATTCATTTAGACATAGCAAGTGGCTGTCCTTTATGGCAGAAAGACTTTCGATAGCGAGGGAGTTGCTACGCAACTCTGGATGCGTGTTTATTAGTATTGATGCAAATGAATTTGCTCAATTGAAATTACTATGTGATAGTATTTTTGATGAATCAAACTTCATCGGCGCTCTTATTTGGAGAAAAAAATCCGGAGGCGGTCAAACAGACGATTTTTTTGTAACCGAACATGAATATATATTTGGCTATCGTAAGAGTTCCGCATTTAAATGGCTTGATTTCACTACCGATGCCAATATTATTGATTTTAAGTACGAGGACAATATAGGTAAGTTTAATATTTCCAAGCTCGAGAAATGGGGAAGCTCAGCTCACAAAGAAGACAGACCAACTATGTATTTCGCTATAAAGGATCCTGACGGAAATGACTTTTATCCTGTTGCTCCAGATGGCAGACCAGGAAGATGGAGAGTTGGCAAAGCGCGGCTCATAGCATTGATTGAAAATGACCAAATTTATTGGAGGAAAAGTGCTGCTAATCGCTGGATCCCTTATGAAAAGGTGTATTTCAAAAATGCAAACGGGAAATTGTTAAAGAGCAGAAGCATTTTGTATGATCTGGCTGAAACAGGTACTGCAACAAACACGCTGACCAATTTATTTGGAGAGAAGGATATGTTTGAAAATCCAAAGCCTGTAGAATTGATTGATTTTATTCTAAAACATACAGAAGGCAATAATGTGCTTGATTTTTTCGCAGGCTCTGGTACAACGGCGCAGGCTGTTTTGGAGTCCAATGCGAATGATGGAGGACACCGCACTTTTATTCTTTGCACTGACAATGAAGTAAGTGAAAAGAAACAAATAAAATACTTCATTGAAAAGGGCTATGCTGAATCTGTTCCACGAAAAGGCTCAAAAAAGGAAAGCGAGTGGAAAGAAAAGTGGTCTGCCTTTAAATTGTCTGAGGAGTATCATAAAGAAATTGAATCCCCGGAGTATCAATCTCTCGGCATTTGCCATAGTGTTACATACCCCCGCATTAAAACGGTCATCACCGGGATTCGTCAGGACGGCAGCAGATATTCCGACGGCCTTCCCGCCAACCTAAAGTATTTCAAGTGCGACTGGACGCCGCGAAAGCCGGAGGACTATCTCCTTTCCAACGCGCTGTGTCTGCACATCAAAGAGATGATAGAACTGCAAAACGGTATCGAGGTGGACAATATCCGAAATGTCCTGATTCTGAATAAGGAAGACTATCAGAACTATGTTATGGACGACAGCGTCTACAGTCAGATTGAGAATATCTGGGTAAACCAGAACATCATCTTTAACTCTGAAGAGATGGAGCGGCTGAACGCGCTCGGATTCAAATATATACCGAAAGAATTCTTCGGTCAGGAATTAAGGGAGGCGGCGGAATAATGTTTAACGCGACACTGTTTGATTTTCAGACAAAGCACGAGGAGAGTCTGCTCACAAAGTGCGCCGACCACGAGGAACTTGTTCTTTCCGCTCCTACCGGTTCCGGGAAGACTGTTCTCGTCTCGAAATTCATAGACGATTATCTGGATGAAAACCCGGACACGGTGTTTTTGTGGCTGTGCCCCGGCGCCGGCGGGTTGGAAAAACAGTCGCAGGAAAGTTTCCGGGAAGTGACGTCAGGCATCCCGGACGGTGATGTGTACGCTTTTATAAATGAAAGTGATCCGCGCGGCAAGGTGTTCTTCATCAACTGGGACAAAATCAACAGGGCGTCAAATGTCGTACTGCGTGAAGGCGAACACCGCGACCTGATGGGTAAGGTTCTGTTCTGCCATACCAACGGCATTGACATCTTCATGCTGATTGACGAGGAGCATAAGTATCAGGAGACCGCCAACGAATATATCGGAAACATTCAGCCCGCTCATGTGCTGCGCATATCCGCAACGCCAGTGAGTAAGGGCGACCACACGGAAATCATCCCGGACGATGAGGTTATCGGCGCGGGGCTGATTGCGGCGGGGATTTCCGTCAATGAAGGCGTATCCGCCGCCATCGAGGATAACAATAAACTGGACGACGATCTCATGCTGTTGGAACTCGCGGATAAAAAGAGAAAAGAAATACAGGCGGAGTATGACCGCCGCGGATTAAAAATACGCCCTCTTGTGCTGATACAGTTCCCGAACGGCTCTGATGATTGGATAAAACGTGTGAAGGACGCGCTTGAAGACATGGGCTACGGCGAAAACAGCGGTCTGGTCGCGTCCTGGTTTTCCGGAGATCATCCGGATCATCCGGAAGAAATCAAACGGCTTGACGGGAGCTACGCTTTTCTTTTGTTTAAGCAGGCAATCGCCACGGGGTGGGACTGCCCCCGCGCGAAGATACTTGTAAAATTGCGTGAAGGCGGCGCGGAGCGTTTCAATATCCAGACTGTGGGACGCGTGCGCCGTATGCCGGAGCGCAAGAGCTATGATTGCGCGCTTATCGATAACTGCTATGTGTATACGCTCGACAGCGAATACGCCGAAGGGCTGACAAGCAGCATCGGGGATTCTTTCTATACATATCTGTATAAGCGTAAATTCAACGCGCCGAATATTATGCTGCAAAAAGAATCGCTGGACGGGAGCGATCGGTACGCCGTGAATCCGGAGGCGGTAGTCAAGGTTGTCCGCGAACAGATGCTTGCACAGTGTGATCTTGACCACAGCGGAAAACTGGACAAACGGGAAATGGAGCGGAGCAAGGGTTATGTGTTTGGTACAAAACTGAAAACAGAGGCTTTCGAGGGCGTAGCCAGAACTACGCGCGACATACGTTCCCTGAACCGTATTTTCGGCGGGGAGCATCAGATCAGCAATCATGACGACGGTTTTATAATACGTGACGCCAAGCGCCGTATCGCGAGAGCGATCGGCGTGGATGAAAATATTTCCAACAACGCTCTCCGAGTGTTGTTCGCTCCTCTTGATTCAACGACTTCTCTGTTTTCTGAGAAAGAGATCGCTTTTGAACGGGAAAACAAACTGATAGACGACTTGAGTCTTAGGGAATACAACGCTTTTCTGGTAAATAACCGCGACCGCCTTGTAGAGGTCTTCAGCGGCGTCAGCGCGGATCGTATCGCCAAAATCGAGGAAACCGATATTATAAAATCGGATTGGGGCATTCCAAGTGAGCAGTATTACAAGCAGCACAAACGCATCCCAAGCACGAAAATTATGCAGAAAAATCCGTTTATAGATTACGGCAACAATATTCTGATTCAGCCCAACCGCTCGGTTACGGAGATTGCCTTTGAGGACTGGTGCGAAGGACATGATCCGGTGGAATGGTGCTACAAAAACGGAGACAAGGGCGATGAATATTTCAGCATCGTGTACCGTATGGCGTTCAGGCGGGCGAATTTCTATCCGGATTACATTGTAAAGCTGAAAAACGGTGAAGTCTGGATTATAGAGGCAAAAGGCGGTATGACGACGGACGGAAGTTCCAACAACATCGACAAGTACGCTCCCCGCAAGTTTGAAGCGCTGAAAGAATATGCCTCCCGGTACCCGGAAGTAAAATGGGGCTTTGTCCGGGCGGTCGGTACGCAGATTTATCTTTCCAACACAGAATGGACCGAGGATGTCACGAACAGGAATGTGTGGAAACCGATAGAATTTTTTATTTGAAATCCGTAATCATGAACAGAGCCGCACAGGATTGTTGGATCATGGCAAGAATCCTTCCGGGGTTGCTCCGACTGCTGCTGAAAAGATATTGATTGACAAAATAAAAAAGGAGTTTCATTTAAAATGAGAAAAAACGAATATAATTCTTTGGGCGAATTTAAATCCCGGTATGCCGGCGTATGGAATCCTTCGGATAGTCGTTGGTTTGGTCTGGACTTTTCTCACAGAGGCGTCGAGTATGAATTCAACGCCGGCTCAATGTACGAATCGCGGAACACCCTTCTTGCGGACGGTCGTGAGGCAGTTTTTGAATTATATTGCAAAAATACCGATAACAGGCAAAGATGAGTTACGCGTTGCCGGAAGAATTCGCAACCGCGGACGACCTCCCTCAAAAAAAAGTAAATTTATTGAAGGAATACCGTTTCGCAAAGTAATCATGGACGACAACGCGGAATTGCCGGGACAGGACTGAGCGCCGTTTTAATTCTACTCCGCTTTTGAATGTTGTCCGAACGCCTTCATTGCCGTATTCCGCGTAGTGATCTTTCTCTCCTTTCTCTCCTTTCTCTCCTTTCTCTCCTTTCTCTCCTTTCTCTCCTTTCTCTCC
>CAYUEV010000032.1:0-829 GCA_964443825.1 uncultured Eubacteriales bacterium | reverse complement strand
TTTCTCCTCCTTTCTCCTCCTTCTTTCTCTTTGTCTCTCCCTGACTCTCCTTACCTCTCTTTACCTCTTCTTCTCCCTCCTTTACTCTCCTTCCCCCTACTTGTCTCTCTGACTCTCTTTGCTTCCACCGTTGCGCAACTGCACGCAACTCATAAAGATATGCATTTTAGTAGCCTGGACCCGGTTTTATTGCAAACCGGTCCGCTTTGGCGTTCCTTCTTTTCCCAAAAAACCTTATTTTAAACTCTTTCGAAAGCCCTGTTAGCTGTTTCCGCGTAAACTCGAAAATTCATTAGCGCTCGCCCGATCCCATTCTTCCCAAAAAACTTCAAATTCCGTTTCGGACTTTTTTGGAAACCTTATTGGGTCGTTTCCGAACAAAGTTCTAAAGCCCGTTTATTCCGCCGTTTGTCCTCTTCTCGTGAAATCTTTTTCAAAATCTTCCGCACGGTTTTTTTCATCTCGGTAAATACTGCCTGTTTAGTAATCATACTTGCCGGCCGCCGGCCGCTACCTACTAATCACTATAACCACTGCGTTGCGCAACTGCACGCAGCCCCCTCTACACGGTTATTCTTATTCTTTCAGCAGTCTTCATCTGTTTTACAATTCTAACCGCTAACCGACGGTCGCCTTCCGGACGCAATAGCAAAATCAACTATTTTATGATTCTAATATCTAACGTCCAATCATTACTCACCCCCCCCCTCTCTGCGTTGCGCAACTGCACGCAACTCTTAAAATACGCCTTTTTCCGATTTAATATCTAACGCCAAAAAAGAGAGTCCTAAAAAGAACTCTCTTACTTTGGCTCCCCAAGTTGGACTCG
>CAYUEV010000031.1:12706-19117 GCA_964443825.1 uncultured Eubacteriales bacterium | reverse complement strand
CAACGCCGTAATCAGACGGAAGAGAAGTCACGTGCATAATGACGCCCGCCCCTCGACCTTTAATCATAAAATCACATCCTGTAAAATTTAATTTTACCATAAGACCACACAAAAATCAACATTTCGCGCTTTAGGCTTGTTTAAATTATTTTTGAGTAAATTCCCAAAGTAACTTCCGCAGTGGAAAATGAAGTGGAATTTAACATGGGAAAGATTTTATAGTGTAGGTTTACAATACTTTTTTAATTATTTCTGTAATTTCCTTGAAATGCGTTTAAAAGTGTGGTAATATCAGAGTGATTGGATGAGATGGACTTGAATATGTACCTTTTTAGGAGGATTATCGTGAAAAGTAAAACGTCAAAAATTATTATTTCATTGATTGCCGTTTTAGCGCTTTTATCGTCCGTTCCTGTTTTCTCAGGCGCGGCGAGCGTCCCTACGCTTACTCTTGGAGCTTCAGGCGGGAACGTGGGCGACGTTATAACCGTTACGGTACGTGCCGACGGCGTCAGCGGTCTTTTAAGCGGAGATATTTATTTGGAATATGATCATGATTCCCTCGAATACCAAAGTTTCGAGGCGGGGGATCTTAACGCCACGATTATAGAGGGCGGTCAGTCATACGACGGGGCGGACGCCGTGTGTTCGTTTATATTTATAGACGGCTGCGCGGTTTCAAGCGGCGTTATTTGTTCCTTTAAATATATAGCAAAAACTAATTCTACAAATATTTCATTACGCGTCGCGTCCTGGGTGGGTACCAATCCTCCCGCGGACGCTTCATTAGCGGTATCCGTCGCAAATTCTAATCCCGAAGAACCCACCACGGCGGAGCAACCCACAACCGCCGAGCCGGATACAGAAGAACCGTCTACCGCCGAGCCCGATACCGAGCCTACTACGGCGGAACAGCCCACAACCGCCGAACCCGGTACCGAGCCTTCAACAGAGCCGGCAAATCCCGGCGAAACAACTACCGCCGAGCCGGATTCAGAAGAGCCATCTACCGCCGAACCGGATACAGAAGAACCCTCGTCGACCGAACCCGGTACAGAAGAACCTACAAACGCCGAGCTCGATACCGAGCCTACTACGGCGGAACAGCCCACAACCGCCGAACCCGGTACCGAGCCTTCAACAGAGCCGGCAAATCCCGGCGAAACAACTACCGCCGAGCCGGATACAGAAGAACCCTCCTCGACCGAACCTAGTACAGAAGAACCCTCCTCGACCGAACCTAGTACAGAAGATCCCTCCGCCGCCGAGCCCGATACCGAGCCTTCAACAGAGCCGACAAATCCCGGCGAAACAACTACCGCCGAGCCGGATACCGAGCCCTCGACAAATGAGCCTTCCACCGAGCCTGAGACCGATATCGAGTTAAAAGACGAAAGCTTTAAGACTTATACCTTAGACGGCGGCGAGAAAGTCCTCGAAATTCCCGCGGGCAAAAAAGCGGGCGACGTTTTAAGCGGAATCGCCAATGAAAACGTAAAAATAACGAATGAAAAAGGGGAAGACGTTCAGTCCGACTCGTCCGCCGGGACAGGCTGTAAAGTGGAAATACTCGATAAAAACGGTTCGTCTGTTTCGCAATACACGATTCTTGTTCCGAAAGACGTAAACGGCGACGGCGAAATTACGGCCTCCGACGCGAGGGCGGCTTTAAGGACGTCCGCGAAACTTGAGGCGCTCGAGGGCGTAAAATTATATTCCGCCGATACCGACGGCGATAAAACAATTAAGGCCTCCGACGCGAGAAAGATTCTCCGCGTTTCGGCAAAACTCGAGTGAACTTAAAAACTAAAATAAAAACGGGCGGCTTTGAGTCGTCCGTTTTTTTACGTTTTTACAGGTTGTCAAGTTCGTCAAGCCAGATTCTCGCCGAAGCGTCGCTCGGCGCTCTCCAGTCCCCTCTCGGCGACAGCGCCACCGATCCTATTTTAACGCAGTCGGGAAGACAGCTTCTTTTAAACTGCTGTGAAAAGAATCTCTTGTAGAATGACTTTAAATGTTTTAGTATTATTTCAGGTGAAAAATCGTCTTTAAACGCCGTTTTAGCGAGATTATATATTTTCGACGGCGCAAACCCGTATCTTAAAACATAATAAAGGAAAAAGTCGTTTAAAATATAAGGTCCTATAAGCGTCTCCGTTTCCTGCGCTATGTTCCCGCTTTCATCGGGCGGCAGCAGTTCAGGGCTAATAGGCGTGTCTATAATGTCAAGAAGCGCGTCGCGGCAGTCTTTAAAGTCCTCCATAGAGGCTATTTCGTTTATCATCCATTTAACGAGCGTTTTCGGTATTGACGCGTTTACATTGTACATACTCATGTGGTCGGCGTTATAAGTGCACCATCCTAAGGCGAGTTCGCTTAAATCGCCCGTCCCGACGACAAGCCCGCCTTCTTCGCACGCTATATCCATAAGTATCTGGGTGCGTTCCCTCGCCTGGATATTTTCAAACGTCACGTCTTTTTTATTTATATCGTGCCCGACGTCGCGGCAGTGAAGAGCGCACGCCTCTTTAATATTTATCTCCCTTTTAGTGAGATTGAGTTTTTCCATAAGGGTTTTAGCGTTATTAAGAGTTCTGTCGGTAGTCCCAAAACAGGGGAGAGTGACCGCCAGAACGTTAGACGCGTCCCGACCCAAAGCTTTCACGGCGTTTAAGGACACAAGCAAAGCCAAAGTAGAGTCAAGCCCGCCCGACACGCCGATTACGGGCTTCGCTTTAGTAATTTTCAGGCGTTTCTTTAGTCCCGCCGTCTGCATATCAAAAATAGCCTCGCACCTTTTTGATAAATCGTCTTTTCCCAAAGGCACAAACGGCGTTTTACTTAAAAACGAAAGTTCCCCGTTTGTTTTTATTTCGGAACTTTTGGATTTTATGACAACCTCCCTAAACTTTTTAAAGTCGCCGTAAATGGACGCGCAATCGGAAAATATCCTGTATTTAATCCTGTCTTGCTTAATTTTTCCAATGTCAATATCAAACGGCAACACGTAATCGGAATCCACGGTTTTCTCGTTTTCGCCTAAAATAACGCCGTTTAAAGCGGCGACGCTATGACCCGAAAACACAAGATCCTGCGTAGATTCGCATTCCCCCGCCGACGCGTAGACATACGCGCACATTGTCGACGCGGAATGACTTTTTACAAGATCTCTTCTGTATTCCCTTTTGGAAATCGTTTCATTACTTGCCGAGAGATTTATTATAAGTTCCGCTCCGTTTAAGGAAGAGAGCGTCGAAGGCGGCAGCGGTGCCCACAGGTCTTCGCAAATTTCCAAAGAGAACTTAACAAAATTCTTTAAATCAAATATAAGATCCGACCCTATCGGGATTTTATAGTCGTTTTCCGTTTCTTTGTCTATGGACGAATACGTTATTTCGATTGATTTTAGTTCATTAGAAGGCGAAAACCACCGTTTTTCATAATACTCGTTGTAATTCGGTAAAAACGTTTTTACCGCGATTCCGTTAATTATTCCATTCGTTATAACAGCGGCGCAATTAAAAATTCTCCCGTCGACCTGAAGCGGAAGACCCAAAACCGCGGTAAAATCATATCTTTTGCTCTCGTTTAAAATTTTAATTAAAGCCTCTTTCGATTTATCGAGAAGTTCTCTTTGAAAGAACAAATCGCCGCACGTGTACCCCGTAATCGAAAGTTCCGGGAAAACCACAATATCGGGGGAAAATTTTGACGCCTCTTCCATTTTTTTTATAATTTCCGAAGCGTTAAGCTCTGTGTCGCACACTGAAATGTCGGGAACCGCCGACAAAACGCGAATATAATCAAACATAATTTACCACGCTTTATTTAAAAATATCCAAAACAAAACCCCGATGGTTTTCATCGGGGCGTTTTATTTTAAGGGAAATCAGTCTTCACGCTTTTTAGAAGCCACAACCGCGATTCCCAAGAGCATCACGAGAGAGGCCGCGGTAGCGCCGTAAACCCATCCGCCCGTCTGCGGGATCTTATCGCCCGAAGGAGCCGGTTTCGCGGTGGAAGTGGTCTTGGGAGCGGCGGTAGGCGCGGCTGTTGTCGCGGGAGCGGTCGTCGTAGTCGCGGGAGCGGTCGTCGTAGTCGCGGGAGCCGCTGTGGTGGAAGTTAAGTCGTCGTCGCCCGTAATGTCGTCCAAAACGCCGTTAAACGCGTCCCAGAGTTTATCGGGGTCAAATACTTCAAGGTAAACGGTATTTTGTATATCCTTCATAAGCTTCTTGCCGTATTCAAGCTGACCGCCTGAAAGATTGTGAAAGAATCCTATCGAATAAATGTTGTACACAGGCCACATTCCGGCGGCTGTCGAATATACGGCGTTGCCGTATTTGTAGTACATGCTGCTGTCTTTTTTAGCGTACTTGCCCGTCGATAACGTAGCGCCGACATTGGGAAGACCGTCCGCCATAACGACTACGTGTTTAGAAGCGCTGTTGTCGCCGTACTTTTCGTCAATTTCTTTTACCGCCACTAAAGCGTCGTACATAGCCGTGCTGCCTTTAGCCTCAAAGTTGTCGATTATGTTAGCGAGAGTCGCGTAATCGGTTGAAAACGAGTACTTTTTAACGTCCGTACCATAAGTGATTATCGAGATTCTGTTGTCCGCGTCCTTATCTTTAAGCATAGTGGCGCAGAACTGTTTAGCCGCGTCCCTTAGGCTTTCTATCGGCTCTCCGCTCATACTGCCCGAAACGTCGAGAACGAGGTAAATATCTCTGGCGCCGTTTTTCTTTTCAATGGCGTCGCTCACGGAATCCGTATCGTTAAGGCTTTGGTCTTCGACCGCGGCGGTTTCAGCGGCGGCGAAACAAATAAGACCGGCGGCGAGCATAATTACGCTTAAGATGACTGATAAAGACTTTACTAACGACTTTTTCATACGAATGTATCTCCTTTCAAAAAATGTCGCAAAAAACTACTTTCATTATAGCGCTTTAAAAATTTATGTCAAGCGCTAAAGGCCATTTAAAAAATTTTTTTGCGGCTCTTTCGATTTGGCGTATGAAAATATAAATAAGCTTACGTGAATCGCCGACGAACGTTAAATTTTAAATTTTAAAGTTTAAATTTTAAAAAAACAAAAATTGCCTTGCAGTTTAGTAGATAAAAATGTATAATGGTATATGTGAAAATTGCGTAAAGAATGGTGTATGGATATGGAAAAGCAAAAAATCAAAATCAATATAGCCGGAACGCCTTACAATATATTAACAGATAACGAGCCGGGTTACGCTTTAAAGCTTTCTCGTGAAATAGATTCCAAAATTACGGAGGTCATGAACTCCGGCAGATTTGTTTCGTCCGCTCAGGCGACGGTCATAACGCTCCTGGAATACGCCGACAGCCTTGCAAAAACCTCTAAAGAGCTTGAGGACCTTAAAAAGCAGCTTAAAGAAAATCTCGAGGACGCGGCTCAGGCCAAGTCCGAAAGAGATATGCTAAAGCGCGAAATAATCAAAATTAGAAAAGGCGGAAATCCTTAAATGATTACGGTCAAAATCAAAAAACTCGACGAATCGGCGATTCTCCCTAAAAAAGCAACCGACGGCAGCGCGGGCGCGGACATTTACACCACTATAAAAGAAAGCGTTACCTTAGAGCCGAACGGACGCTATAAATTCCCAACGGGGCTGAGTATCGCCCTGCCCTCAAGCGATTACGCGGCTTTTATTTTTTCAAGAAGCGGTCTTTCGGTAAAACACGGTTTGACTCTCGCAAATTGCGTAGGCGTTATCGACAGCGACTACAGGGGCGAGATAACGGTGAATCTTGTCAACCGGTCCAATGAACCCTATACGGTAGAGCCGGGCGAGAGAATCGCTCAACTTGTGGTTATGCCGGTCGCGGGCGTCGAATTTTCAGAATGTTCCGAGCTTGATTCCACAGTCAGAGGCGAGGGCGGTTTCGGCTCCTCCGGGCGAAAATAATATGTACAAAATAAATCCCAAGTCCTATAAATCAGTTTTCGCCTTGCCGACCGATGTTATAGACAAGTACTTAAAAATGGCGGGCAAAAATCAGCTTAAAGTCCTTTTATGGCTTTACCGCTATCCCGACGACGACGCGTCCGACTTATTAAAAATCGAAAAAGGCACGGGCGTTCCGACTCTAGAAATAAAAGACGCTCTTTGCTACTGGGGCGAGGCGGGTCTTATAGAGTATTTTCCCGACGATATTCCCGATTCTGAAGAACCCGCCGGGGGCGTTGCCGACGCGAAAGCCGCTCCCGACCCCTACGTCGTTATAATTAACGATTCTAAAAACAATAACAATCCAAAGGCCGACGAGAAACCCCATTTAAAAGAAACTTCTCAACCCGCGAAAGAAACTTCTCAATTCGTGAAGCGCGCCGAAGACATAATAATCAAGCCCACTGTAAGCGATATCGCGAAAAGG
>CAYUEV010000031.1:0-12606 GCA_964443825.1 uncultured Eubacteriales bacterium | reverse complement strand
GAAGCGCGCCGAAGACATAATAATCAAGCCCACTGTAAGCGATATCGCGAAAAGGCTTGACGAATCTTCCGAGGTTCGCGATCTTTTTCGCGAGGCGCAGGAGTCGTTCGGCAGAACGTTAGGTTACGACGCGCAAAGTTCCCTTTTAATACTTTACGACCATTACGCGCTCCCCGCGGACGTTATCATAACTCTTTGCGAATACGCGAAAAAAATCGGCAAGCGCGGGTCTTTAGCGTACATTATGAGAGTCGGCGAAGTTTGGGCTAAACAGAACGTATCCACTTTAGACGAGGCCAACCTCAAAATCGCCGATATGGAAAAAGCCAACGAATTATGGGTCGAGATTAAAAACATAACCGGTCTTCCCAATCCCAAACCCACGGCTAAACAGTCCGAATACCTTGAAATCTGGGCCGGAGAGTTTGGTTACGACGCGGACGTAATAAGTTACGCTTACGAAAAAACAGTCGAGAAAAAAGGCTCGATAAGCTTTAGCTACATGAACGGCGTCCTTAAAAAGTGGCGAGAGTTAAAGCTTAACACCTTAGACGCCATCCTGAATTACGAAAAAACCCTTTTTAATAACGCTCCCTCAAAAAACAAAAATAAACCCTCCGAAGGAAGCGATCCGTCGTCCTTTAATATAGATCTCGCCATAAAAAGCAATATGGAAATGGATCCTTCCGTTACAAAACGCGCTAAAAGATAACCGACTATTTACGGTGATATAATGAGCTACAATGAAGAACTGCTGTTAAGAGCCGCCGAAGAACTGGAAAAACGAAGAGACCGCTCCGAAAGAGAAGCCAAAGAAAGGCGCGATCTTTTAGTAAAAGAATACCCCGAAATCGCCCTTTTAGAAGATAAAATGCGAAAGTCCGCTTACGACCTTATCAAAGTTATGGGCATGACCGAAGGCGCGGGAGATTACGTTAAAAAACTGCGGGACAAAAACTTAGACGCTCAGGATAAAATTAAACGGATTTTAATTAAAGCGGGGAAGCCCGAAGACTATTTGGAATCTCGTTACTACTGCGAAGAGTGTCGCGACACGGGCTTTAAAGACGGGAAAATTTGCAAGTGTCACCTGGAAATTTTAAAAAACCTGTCCTATAGCGATCTTAGAAAAAAATCCCCTTTAAAGCTCTGCTCCTTTAACGATTTTAAACTAGATTACTACAGCCGCGACCCCAGCGTTTTCGAGCTTATGAAGCGCAATTTATCGTTTTGCGAAAATTACGCAGAGAACTTTGATCTTCAAAGTTTAAGCGTTTTAATGCGCGGCGAAACGGGTCTTGGCAAAACTCACCTCTCTCTGGCTATAGCCGGCGAAGTAATAGAAAAAAATTACGGCGTAATCTACGGTACCGTCTCTAACCTCTTATCAAGCCTTGAAAGAGATCACTTTAAAAAAGACGGCGAAGATAAGCGTACCTTGGAAGCGCTCTTATCCTGCGACCTGCTCATTTTGGACGATCTCGGGATGGAGTTCTCCACGGGCTTTTCGGTAGCTTCAATCAACAACATAATTAACACAAGGCTTTTAGACGGTTTGCCCACCATAATCAGCACAAATCTCCGTTTAGGCGATTTAAGCGAAAAATACGGCAGAAGCTTTACTTCAAGGATTATAGGCGAGTATAGGATTTTAGAGTTCAGGGGCGACGATATCAGACAAATGAGAGCGCGGCGCCAAAATGTATGATCTTACCGATACAAAAACAATAAAATCGCTCCTTAGAAAATACGGTTTTTCGTTTTCAAGCTCATTAGGCCAGAACTTTATAATAGACCCCTTGGTTTGCCCCGGGATGGTTAAACTATCGGGAGCGGACGAAACATCCGGGGTTCTCGAAATTGGTGCCGGTATCGGCGTATTGACGAGCGAAATCGCGAAAACCGCTAAAAAAGTCGTATCGTTTGAACTCGATAAAAGACTTATCCCTCTTTTAAGCGAAACTCTTTCGGAATTTAATAATATTACCGTAATAAACGAAGATATATTAAAAGCCGACCTTAACAAGTTATTTTTGGAGTATTTCCCGGATTGCGAAAATATTTTCGTTATAGCGAATCTTCCTTATTACATAACCACTCCCGTTATTATGGCGCTTTTGGAAGGGGAGTATCCTATCGAATCCTTAACGCTAATGGTTCAAAAAGAAACGGGCGAGAGATTAGCGGCTAAATTAGGGACGAGAAAATCGGGCGCCGTAACCGTTTCGGTTGATTACTACTGTTTGCGGGAAGAGCTTTTCTTTGTTCCCAAGGAGAGTTTTTTTCCTTCCCCTAAAGTTGACGGCGAGGTTATAAAACTTACCTTAAGAAAACAAAAAGAATACGTTCCCACCAATAAGGAATTTTTCTTTAAAACAATAAAGGCGGCTTTTTCCCTTCGCAGAAAGACCCTTAAAAACAGCGTTTCCAGGTATTTTGGCATTTCCGGGGAAGAGGCGGGGAAAGCTATCGCCCGCGCTAATATAGACGAAAATTTAAGAGCCGAGAATCTTACCATGAAAGATTTTTACAATTTAAGCGAAGAGCTTTTAAAAGCGAGGTAGAATATGTCCTCCGGGAAACTTATAGTAATAGAAGGGCTCGACGGCTGCGGGAAAACCACTCAGTCGAAAATTCTTTACAACTCCTTAAAGCAAAAAGGGTATGACGTTTTTTTAGAGGCCGAACCCACGACCGGCGAGTACGGGAAAATGTGCCGCTCGATTCTTTCAGGCAAAGAAAGCGCTCAAAAATCCGCTCTCTCCCTTTTATTTACGTTGGACAGAATAGACCACAACAAAAAACCGGGCGGGATTTTCGACCATATAGATAACGGCGACATTCTTATTCTCGACAGGTACTACTATTCCACTTTCGCTTATCAAGGCGTGGACGTCGGTCTTAGTTGGCTTATGAACCTTAATTTAGGCTGCCCCGACATCAAAAAGCCCGACGTCTGCGTTTTTCTCGATCTCGACCCCGTAATCAGCCTCGAGAGGATAAACAAATCGAGAACCCCCGCCGAAATAGAAATTTACGAAAACTTATCATACCTTAAAAATATAAGAGAGCGTTTTATGGAAGTTTTTTCTATTTTAAAAAACAGTGAAAATATAGCTTTTGTCGACGCGGAGAACTCAATAGAGCGCGTATCTTTGGAAATAGAAAAAAAAGTAAACTCAGTTCTTTAACGGAAGGTTTTGCAAATGTTCGTCGATACCGCGAAAATAAAAATAAAAGCAGGCGACGGCGGAAACGGAGCCGTCGCGTTTCACCGCGAAAAGTATGTGGCGTCGGGAGGACCCGACGGCGGCGACGGCGGGCGCGGCGGGGATATAATATTTAAAGTCGACGCCGGTCTTTCCACTTTATCTGATTTCCGCTACAAAAGAAAATACGAGGCGGAGAACGGCAAAGACGGCGGCGGATCGCGCAAAAACGGCAAAAAGGGTCACGATCTCATAATTCTCGTCCCAAAAGGCACGCTTATAAAAGAAACCGAAAGCGGCGTGATTTTAGCCGATATGTCGCGTGACGAGACTTTTACGGGCGCTAAGGGCGGCAAGGGCGGTTTCGGAAACGCCCGTTTCGCGTCGCCCACAAGGCAGGCTCCAAGGTTCGCGAAAGACGGCGTTCCCGGCGAAGAATGGGATATTACCCTTGAGCTTAAACTTTTAGCGGACGTAGGGCTAATTGGTTTTCCGAACGTCGGGAAGTCGAGTTTAATATCGGTCGTAAGCGAGGCGAAACCCGTTATAGCCGATTACCACTTTACCACGATAACCCCCGTTTTAGGCGTCGTGAGATTAGGTTCTGAAAGCTCTTTCGTTATGGCGGACGTCCCCGGACTTATAGAGGGCGCGGGAGAGGGCGCGGGTTTAGGACACGAGTTTTTAAGACACGTCGAAAGGTGCCGCATGTTTATTCACATTGTCGACGTATCCGGCTGCGAGGGCAGGAATCCGATAGACGACTTTGAGACCGTAAACAAAGAGCTTTCCATATGGGATGAAGACCTGCTTAAGAGACCTCAAATAGTCGCCGGCAACAAAATCGACCTGGCGAGCGACCGGGACAGAGAAAAATTTAAAACTTACATAAAGAAAAAAGGCTTAAAATACTTTGAAATATGCGCCCCCATCAAAGAAGGAACGAAAGAACTGATTAACGAAACCGCCAAGACGCTTTCCACGCTTCCTCCTATCAAAATTTACGAGCCCGAGAGCGTCCCATTGGAGATGATCGAAAAAAAGAAATCTCCCGGCTTTACCGTTACAAAATCGGGCGACGCGTACAATATCGAGGCTCAGTGGCTTCTTAAAATACTTAACAAAACAGCCCCCGACGATTACGAGTCCCTCGCTTATTTCCAAAAAGTCCTCGATAAAAGCGGAATTTTAGAAGAATTAAGGCGGCAGGGCGTTAAAGAAGGCGACTCCGTCAATATTTACGATTTTGAGTTTACATACGTCCCGTAATATGCGTTCTAAATTTAAATTTAATATCGATAGATTAAGACTGTTTAAAAGGCCGAAAGAACTTTCAACTTCCTCTTTGGCGTTTTTAGGCGACGGCGTTTACTCCCTTATGACCAGAGAATATATCGTCTCTCTTTACGGCGGAAAATCCTGCGACCTTCACCAAAAGAGCGTCGAGATTGTAAACGCGTCTTACCAGTCTAAAGCCGCCGATAAAATTTTCCCCCGTCTTACCGAAAGCGAAAAAACCGTTTTCTTAAGAGGCAGGAATTTTCACACGTCTCACACCCCTAAAAACAAAACAAAAGCCGAGTATCATTTAGCCACCGCGCTGGAAACTCTTTTCGGCTGGCTATATATAAACGGTCAATACGAACGACTAAAAGAACTTTTTTCAATGTGCGTCTAAGCGCGCTCATCCTTATTAAATTAAAACAGCGGGTTTTGGAAATGGCAAAAATAAAAAAAGAAAGCGCTAAAGAAATTATACTTGACGTTATAATTCTTATTGCCGGGAGTTTTATTTACTCTGTAGGAGTAAACTGTTTCGTCGTTTCAAACGACATAGCGTCCGGCGGCGTTACGGGTCTTGCGATACTTATAAACCACCTTACGAACTTTCCCGTCGGCGTGTCGATCTTTTTATTGAACGTCCCCCTCTTTATAGTGTCGTTTGTAGTTTTGGGGAGAACCTTTATCCTTAAAACGCTTTTTTCAACTTTTTTAACGTCGCTGTTTATCGACGTCGGCGTTCTCTTTATGCCTTCCTACAGCGGCGATAAACTTTTAGCGGCTTTGTTCGGAGGCGCCATAATGGGCGCGGGGCTTGGCATAATCTTCACGAGAGGCTCCACGAGCGGCGGCACCGATATTTTAAGTAGGCTTTTAAGAAAAAAGTTTCCCCACGTGTCCATGGGAAGACTCATGATGATCTGCGATATGTGCGTCGCCCTTTTAGCGGGACTTGTGTATAAAAACATCGAGAGTATACTTTACGCGACCGTTGTATTTTTAATTTCAGGCAAAGCGATAGATTTTGTCCTTTACGGCGCGTCAAGCGGCAAAATGATGATGATAATCACGTCTAAAGCCGATATAATAGCTAAAGCCATCACTAAGGAGACTCCCAGGGGCGTGTCGATTCTCCCCGTCCAGGGCGCTTACACCGGTGAAGAAAGACATATGCTCCTCTGCGTTGTAAGACCGAGTGAAGTCGCTAAAATCCGAAAAATAGTCAAACGTTTTGACAGCGAACCCTTCATTATAATTTCCGACGCGTCCGAAATTTTAGGCAAGGGCTTTACGTCTACCGATAAGGACCTTTAAATAATACGGAGATAAAATGAAAGAAAAAAAAGAACATATCAGAAATTTTTCAATAATAGCCCACATCGACCACGGCAAATCCACTCTCGCCGACAGACTTCTTGAGCTCACCGATTCCGTGTCCAAGCGCGATATGCAGGAGCAGATTCTTGACGACATGGATCTTGAAAGAGAACGCGGCATCACTATTAAAGCCCACGCCGTAACTCTTTATTACACCGAGGACGGAAAACAATATGAGCTTAATTTAATAGACACTCCCGGTCACGTCGATTTTAATTACGAGGTTTCCCGTTCGTTAGCCGCCTGCGAAGGCGCGATTCTCATAGTTGACGCGACCCAGGGGATAGAGGCTCAGACGCTCGCCAACACTTATTTGGCTTTAGACCATGATTTAGAGCTCGTTCCCGTTATAAATAAAATCGACCTTCCGGCGGCCGACCCCGATTCGGTAGCTAAAGATATAGAAGAGATTATCGGCTTAGACGCGTCGGACGCTCCGAGAGTATCCGCGAAAACCGGCGAAAACGTAGAAGACGTTTTAAAACAAATAGTAAATCTCATCCCCTGTCCCCTGGGAGACGACGACGCTCCTCTTAAAGCCCTTATTTTCGACTCCGTTTACGACAACTACAAAGGCGTTATAGTTTACGTCAGGATTTTTGACGGCTCTGTAAAGCCCGGAGACGTTATTAAAATGATGGCGACCGAGGCGCGTTTTAACGTAGTCGAAGTCGGCAAAATGGGAGCTACCTCTTTAAACGCCTGTTCAAAACTTTCCGCGGGCGAAGTGGGCTACATAACGGCCTCAATTAAGACCGTCCGGGACGCGAGGGTAGGCGATACCGTGACTTTATCCGACAATCCCGCGGCCGAGCCCCTAGAAGGCTACAAAAAAGCCAATCCCATGGTTTTTTGCGGCGTTTACCCCGCCGACGGAGCCGATTACGAGGCTTTAAAAGAGGCTTTGGAAAAACTTCAATTAAACGACGCGTCGCTTTCATACGAGCCCGAAACGTCAGGCGCTCTCGGTTTTGGCTTTAGGTGCGGATTTTTAGGTTTGCTTCACCTTGAAATCATCGAGGAGAGGCTCGAAAGAGAGTACAATCTCGATTTAGTTTGCACAGTTCCAAGCGTGGTATATAAAATCCACATGAGAAACGGCGACGTTCTCTCAATCGACAACCCCACAAAATACCCCGACCCAGCCGAGATCGATTACTGCGAAGAGCCTATAGCCGACGGACATATTTTTTCTCCGCCCGAATACGTCGGCACGATTATGGATTTATGCCAGGAGAGAAGGGGAGTATACAGGGGGATGAACTACATAGCCTCCGACCGCGTTGAGATTTTATACGACCTTCCCCTAAACGAGATAATTTACGACTTTTTCGACGCTTTAAAATCAAGAACAAAAGGCTACGCGTCCCTTGATTATGAGCTTAAAGGATACGTTAAATCAGAATTAGTTAAACTCGACGTGCTTTTAAACGGCGACTGCGTAGACGCCATGTCGTTTATAATCCACCGGGACAAAGCTTACCAAAGGGCGAGAAAAATCGCCGAAAAACTTAAAGACAACATCCCTCGTCAGATGTTCGAAATCCCCATACAAATAGCGATAGGCGGCAAAATTATAGCGAGAGAAACGGTAAAGGCCTTAAGAAAAGACGTTCTCGCCAAATGCTACGGCGGCGACGTCACAAGGAAAAAGAAACTCCTTGAAAAGCAAAAAGAAGGCAAAAAGAGAATGCGCTCGTTCGGAACCGTCGAAGTGCCGCAAGAGGCTTTTTTGGCGATCCTTAAACTTGACGACGACCGTTAAAATGAGAGGACTTTACATTCATATCCCGTTTTGCCTTTCAAAATGCCCTTATTGCGACTTTTTTTCCTTAAAATACAGCGACGCCATGGCGGACGACTACCGCCGTTCTCTTATTGATGAAATAGAAACCGGTAAAAGGACGCGCCGGTTTACAAAAGACGTGTCTTTATCGTTCGACACAATCTATATAGGCGGCGGAACCCCCTCGGCGATAGGTTACAAGCGTTTATCCTCTATTTTTAACGCCGTGTTTAAAAACTACAAAATATACGACAACCCGGAGATTACCGTCGAGTGCAACCCCTCTTCGTCGTCTTACGATTTTTTTAAAGGCATAGCGGAGGCCGGCGTGAACCGGGTTTCAATCGGAATGCAGTCGGCTGTTGACCGAGAGAGAATCGCTTTAGGCAGAACCGCCGGCGTCAAAAAAGTAGAGGACGCCGTAAACGCCGCCATAAAAAGCGGAATATCGAATATTTCATTAGATTTAATGTTAGGCGCTCCCTTTCAAACTATAAGCTCTTTAGATGAATCTTTAAATTTTGTTTTTTCAGCGGGCGTTACTCACGTAAGCGCTTATATTCTCACTATCGAGGACGGGACTGTTTTTAAAAAAAATCAAGATAAATTAAATCTTCCCAACGAGGATTCGGTAGCTGAAATTTACCTTAAAACCGCGGAAACGCTTGAAAGCCGCGGCTTTAAACAATATGAAATATCGAATTTCGCAAAAGAAAATTACGAATGCCGCCACAACCTAAAATACTGGCGGGATCAAGAGTATTTAGGGTTGGGTCCCGCCGCCCACTCCTTTATAAACGGCGAAAGGTTTTATTTCCCAAGATCCGTTTCTTATTTTAAAGACGGGAAAGAGGCCGTATTTGACGGTTTAGGCGGCGATAAAGAGGAGTATATAATGTTAAATCTAAGGCTTGCTGAGGGCTTGCCGATTGACGGATATAAAGAAATTTACTCTGAGGATTTGTCAGAAAGTTTAATAAAAAAAGCCCGAAAATACGCGTCCGAGGGCTTTATCAAAATAAGCGACGATTATATATCCCTTACAAAAGAGGGATTCTTAATTTCAAATTACATAATATCCGATTTACTGTCTTAAAAAATTATAATTATGAACTAAAATACGAAACACGGCTTTGCAACCTCAGAAATCGACCTTAGACGAAATCAATAAAACGTTAAACGAGCTTCATAATTTTAGCGTTCGCTATACACAAATAAGCGGCGTCGGGGACGTAAACAAATATGTGCGAACAGGACGACAACCGAGAAGTAAGTCCCATAAAATCCTCCAAGGAAAGTTTCCCGTACATGAAAAATCTTATCGAAAACCTTAAACAATTAAAAACCCTAAGTAAAGCCGGTCGGAGCGATTTCCGATCGGCTTTTTAGACGTTGGTTATAAAAAGAGACGACTTTTGCGGCGGTCGGTTTAAGCGAATATAATTTTGAACCGCGCTTTAAGCTCTTTCTTAATCATCAATCGTTAAGGAAGACGCTCCCGCCCGTTTATTTTATTTCCGTTTTTCGGTAAACCTGATACAGGACGGGTAAAATGACAATCAAGAGAATAAGGTACATTGTCAAAATGATTGACAAAGATCCCGTTACTTTTGTCCCGATTTGATACAAATTAAACGTTTCCATCGCGGCGGTAATCTGCAACAGTTGATCCGGGAGAAGTCCTAACGCCTTCGACAAAACGGGTATTCCGTTTAAAAACGAGGGAAGGAACAGCAAAATAAAAGGAATCGTTACCGCAAACGTTTTTGAACGGGTTTTCGCGGACACAAACATAGATAAAAACAGGATAAACAAATTTCCTATATATCCTCCCAAAACGGTCAACAGATATTCCTGTAGAAAAGTGACGTTGTAAAAACTTTTCCAACCCGCCATTCCCGTCTGTATAGCGCAGTTCGCCCCGCCAGCTCCCAGCGCGGTCAGCACGATTCCCGAATAGAGAAATATCGTCGCCCAGTAAATCGACGTAATCGCTAAGAAGCCCGCTGAGATCTTTGCTCTTACCGCTTTATTCCTGCCAAATCTCGACGAGAAGAAAATTGAATCCGCTTTTAACCGCGTTTCATCAGAGAAAATTCCGGCCGCGAAAAAACTCATAAATAGAACCGACGTCATGATTATCGTAGGAGCGTATTCCAGCAGCGTCTTCCACCCGTCCGCGTACTCATAGTAATAAGGCGTCTCAAGTTTCTCATATCGCTCGATTAAGAAGAGCCGTTCCCGTTCGGAATAGAGCGATTTCTGCTCCTCTGAATATAACCATTTTGCCAGATTCGCGGTACGCCTTTCGTAAAACGAACCGATCTCTTCCGGCGTTACGCTGTCCGCCCGATAATAATCATAATCCCTAAAATCGCAAAACGCCTCGTTTATCATCCCCCTTATGTCGGAAAATCCCTGCTTTTTCGCGTATGCTTTATTGTTTTCCGTCACGTCGTCGGAGAGATATTCCGCTGAATCGTTGATCCTCGCGTTTTCTTCCAGCACTTTTCGCAGGACGTCCTCCGTAAGACGCCCCGCCCATTCGTTCTTCTTTTCCCGCAGCGCGCGTGCGGCGGCTATTCCAACGGTTTTTTTCCCGCTTTCGTCCACATAATCCACATATCGGATCGCAAAGCAGCTGACGACGCACAGGGAAGCCGCCAGCAGGATAAGCGCCGCCTTATTAAATGATTTTGAAAAAATCTTTTTTAATTCAAAGTATGTCATGATTATCGCCCGTCTTTTCTCCGAAATAATATAAAAACGCGTCTTCAAGGGAAGGCTGCGCGCGGATAGCCGTTTCGCATGGCTTTTCCGCGGAAATTATCCGCAGTTCCGCTCCCAGATGATCCGATTTCATGTTGGAAACTTTATATTCTTTTGTTAAGAATGCGGCGGATCGCTGTGAAACGCGGCAGCTCCAAACCTTCACCGGCATAGAACCGATAATTTGGTCTAACGTTCCCTCATTTACGATAGCGCCGTCTTTCATCATTAAGATTTCATTGGCGATATACTCAATATCGGAAACGATATGAGTCGACAACAATACGAGGCGCTCCTCCGAAAGCTCGCTTACAAGATTTCTGAAACGAATCCTTTCGTTTGGGTCAAGTCCCGCCGTCGGCTCGTCAAGGATCAAAATCTTCGGGTCGTTTAACATTGCCTGAGCGATCCCGACGCGCCTTTTCATTCCGCCTGACAATTTTTTTAATTTTTTGTTCGTTTCTTTTGCTAGCCCAACCCGCTCAATCATTTCATCCGCTCTTTTCTTCGCTATGACCGGTCGTATCCCCTTGATCGCCGCGATATAGAGGAGGTAATCTTTTACGGAAAATTCCGGGTAAAATCCGAAATCCTGCGGAAGGTATCCCAGCAAGTTCCTGTACTCGCCGTCCATTTTAAAAATATCTTTTCCATCGCAGCGAACTTCCCCGCAAGTGGGTCTTAGCAAAGCGCACAACATTCGCATCAGCGTTGTCTTTCCGGCGCCGTTGACGCCTAAGAGTCCGTATACGCCGTTTGTCATGGTCAGATTGACATGGTTTACCGCCAAGAATCCGCCAAATTCCTTCGTAAGATCATTTAACGTCAATTCCATTTTCTTTTGCCTCCAAATAGTTGTCGCAGCCTTTTATCGACCCGCGTATCATAATCGCAAGAAAAACAAGCGCGCTTCCCATAAAAATAAGCCAAAGCGGGAATTTAACGGCGGCATATATTTTTTCGTTTAAAATCACCGTAAGCCAGACGGCGCTCCACGCGATACACAACATGACCGCCGTAGTTTCCCGAAAGGGGGATCTGTCGCATAAGACTCCAAAACAGATTGCCGCCGTTACCGTCATAGGGAAGAGGAATTGCGCGAGAAGATCGGAAAACAAAATATCCGTTTCGGAAGCTACTATGATACAAAAAACCGTAATTAAAGCGGTGTCCACAACGCCAAACATAAGTATTCTCGCCGCGTAGATCCGCTTTAACGAATAAAGCGACGCATTTTCAATTTCCATCGATTTGCTCGTTCGATTTTTCCATAATTCCGGAATGACAAGAATAACAAACAGGGGAGCGGAAACGCCCAATATTCTTTTTATGGATTGATCCGCACGCGTGGAGGACAACACGAACCATGATAAAACGAGTAAGAGCGCCTGAAATATCCACCATCTCTTTCTAATAAGATGAAATTGCGTCCGCAAAAACTCCCCGTAAGTCAAACGACGTTCCCGCTCGACGGAATAGAACGCCTCTATTGATTTCCTCACCGTTTCCGTCACCTTATCCTCATTTGGAGTCGCGTCCATATTTTCCCCGCGATCATTTAACGCTTTTTTAAATTTCATCCGCTTATCCCTCCTTTAGCAGCTCTTCTAATCTTTTTTTCGCCCGTTTTATTCGATACTTTACCAACGGCGGACCGATTTGCAATATCCGGGCTATTTCCGTAAGCCTCAAATCCTGAAAATAGCGGAGAATGATTACTTCCCGCAAGTCGTCCGGCAGTCGCTTTATGGCCGCTTCGAGCGCAATTGCGTTAAGGACGTCATCTTCTTCCGATTTTCGAGAACCGCCTTGAAATTCCCTCGATTGTTCTTCCGTCGGATTTTCCTTAGTCTTTTTATAATAATCCCTGCAAAGATTGCCGGCTATCGCGTACAGATAGTTTCTTGTCTTTCCCATATAGCGATAATCGGATAAACTTTTAAAAAAACGCAAAAACGTTTCCTGCGTCAGATCTTCGGCATACGACTTGTCCAGGCAACGATAGCTGCAATAATTTAAAATCTCTTTGTAATGTTCGCGGACAAACGCGTCGAAAGCTTTTTCATCGCCGCGTTTCATCTTTTGTATCAGCAGTAGATCGTCAACGTCCAAAAAATCCTCCTTTCTCCGAAAAGCGCCGTTCTCTATTTATTATAACGACCGAAGGGCGGAAAAAGATAGCGT
>CAYUEV010000030.1:0-19307 GCA_964443825.1 uncultured Eubacteriales bacterium | reverse complement strand
AAATTATCAAATTCTGTCGTCGAGCCTGTTGATATACTCGTCGCAAAAACTCTCAAATGTATCGTTTTCGAGGGATTCTCTTATTTTAGACAGTAAATCGTTATAAAAATAGAGATTATGTATAACAGAAAGCCTTAACGCCAAAATTTCTTTAGCCTTAAACAGGTGTCTTAAATAGCCCCTTGAATATCTTTTGCAAATCGGACATGAACATTTTGGGTCAATAGGATTTTGGTCGCGCTCGTATTTCGCGTTGTTGAGGTTTATAATTCCGTCCCAGGTAAAAAGATGACCGTGGCGGGCGTTTCTGCTGGGCATTACGCAATCAAAAAGGTCGACTCCCCTTTTTACGCTTTCGATTATATTTCCCGGAGTTCCGACGCCCATAAGATAGCGAATTTTATTTTCGGGCATATGTGGCTCAACCTCGCTTATCACCCTGTACATCTCTTCTTTAGGCTCTCCTACCGCGAGTCCCCCTATGGCGTAGCCGTCAAGATCGAGAGAAGCTATATCTTTCATATTTTTAATTCTTAAATCGCTAAAGGTTGCCCCCTGATTTATCCCAAAAAGCAGCTGATTTTTGTTTATCGTTTCGGGAAGAGAATTAAGTCTTTCCATTTCGATTTTACATCTTTCAAGCCATCGCACGGTTCTTTCGCATGATTTTTTAGCGTAATCGTACTCGGCGGGATTTTTTACGCACTCGTCGAACGCCATGGCTACAGTAGAGCCTAAATTCGATTGAATCCTCATGCTTTCTTCGGGACCCATAAATATGTGTCTCCCGTCTATATGCGACTGAAAATAAACGCCCTCCTCTTTAATTTTTCTTAAGGACGCTAACGAAAATACTTGAAATCCGCCGCTGTCGGTTAATATCGGACCTTGCCACTTTGTAAAATCATGAAGACCGCCCATGTCGCGTATTACGTCGTCGCCCGGTCTTACGTGAAGGTGATATGTATTAGAGAGCATGACTTGACAGCCGATATTTTCTAAATCGTATGACGAAAGACCGCCTTTAATAGCGCCGCAGGTGGCGACGTTCATAAAAGCCGGAGTTTTAAAAGTCCCGTGAACCGTTACAAATTCCCCAAGTCTCGCTCTTTTTTGTTTTTTTATAAGTTTATACATAAATTTTGACTTGAAATTTTTAAAGACGCCCAGTGTTATAAAATCCTTTTTATTGTGAAAAACGCTTGAAAAATCGTTGATTTGTGGTATTATAATTATAGCTTCGGCTTAATAACTCTTAAAAGGAGGAAAATATGATACAATTAAGTCTTCTTAGCGTAGGTGCTTGGTTTGACTCCGCGTTTCATACCATAGATTACGCGGTATTTTCGTTTTTCGCGAAACTTCACGCCGCGTGGCTTACGCCAATCGTTCAAATTTTTACCGAACTTGGAGATAGTCACTTTGTCATACCCATGATGATCTTAGGGCTTGTACTGTGTTTCTTCAAAAAGACGAGAAAGTGCGGCATGGCTCTTTTCCTGTCGATAATAATCGGCACTCTTATTACAAATCTTATCGCCAAACCGCTTGTCGGACGAGCGCGACCATATGTTTCGCTTGCGGACGACGCGCCTTTTATGCAATGGTATAACGAGGCGGGAGCTTTAACCGAGAGCGACAACAGCTTCCCAAGCGGTCACACCACGGCTGTATTCGAAATGGCGACCGCGATGTTCTTGGTGTTTAAAGACAAAAAAGTTAAGTGGGTGTTCTATCCCATCGCGTTTTTAGTCGCCTGCTCAAGGCTTTATCTTATGGTACACTATTTCACCGACATAATAGGCGGAGTTATTTGCGGAGTTATAGCGGGCGTTTTGGCTTATTATTTAACCGTCCTTATAGTAAACGCTATAGAGAAAAGAGGTAAAAACAAAGAAAAAGACAAAGAAAAAATTCCTGACGCTCCACAATAAAACAAATAGACGTCAGTTGCCGGCCTGGGTTGAAATAATCAATCTGTCCGGCAGCTTTTTTTATGTTTTCATATTTATTTGTCTGCTTCTAATGTTCCAAAGTGTGATTTCGCCTGTTTTGAGCGATTTTTTTACGTCTATTATACGCTGATTAGACGAGCCTTTGTAGGCGAGACTGACGTCTTTTAATTCTTCTTTAAACTCCCCGTCCACAAGAACGTCTATAAGATTTAGCATTTCGTCGGTTACTTCGCATCTTGCCCTGCTTTCTTTTAAAAGCTCTTCGTCATAAAGATAACCCGTATAACACCAGATATTTTTATCAGGGAATTTTTTCCTTATTTTTTTAAGAAGGGGCAAAACAACTCTTTGATTAGAAGGCTCAAACGGCTCTCCGCCTAAAATCGTAAAGCCGTTTATAAAACTGTGGTCTAAAGCCTCTATAATTTCGTTTTCTATATCGACTGTGAACGGTTTTCCGTAATTAAAATCCCATGTCTCGGCGTTAAAGCACCCTTTGCATCTGTGAGTGCAGCCCGACACGAAAAGCGACACCCTTACGCCTTCGCCGTTCGCTATATCATATTTTTTTATTTCGCCGTAATTCATATTTTTTTAAAAGGCGGCAGAAGATTTAATTTCCGCTGCCGCCGCGATTTTAAAGGTGAAGAACTCTTTCTCTGATTTCCTGCGTTCTGCCTTGATTCCAGAACTGCGAGCCTATATAACCGCACGTTCGTCTCGCTACGTTCATTTTCGACTGGTCTCTGTTTCCGCATTTCGGGCATTCCCAAACCAACTTTCCGTCGTCGTCTTCTATAATGCGGATTTCGCCGTCGTAGCCGCAAACCTGGCAATAGTCGCTCTTCGTGTTGAGTTCGGCGTACATTATGTGGTCGTAAATAAATTTCATGACTTCAAGAACCGCCGGGATATTGTCTTGCATATTGGGGACTTCAACGTAAGATATGGCTCCTCCGGGAGAAAGCGCCTGGAACTGCGCCTCAAACTCAAGCTTCGAAAAGGCGTCGATAGGCTCTGTAACGTGGACGTGATAAGAGTTAGTGACGTAATTTTTATCTGTAACGCCCTCAATTATGCCAAAACGCTGCTGTAAGCATTTAGCGAACTTATAAGTCGTGCTTTCAAGAGGAGTGCCGTAAAGCGAGTAGTCGATATTTTCAGCGGCTTTCCATTTAGCGGTGTAAGAATTTAAGGCTTTCATTATTTTAAGCCCCATTTCCTTGCCTTCAGGCTCCGTCATCTTGGTTTTAGTAAGAGCGTAAACCGTCTCCCAAAGTCCCGCGTAACCCAAAGAAAGCGTAGAATACCCGCCGTACAGCAGCTTATCTATTTTTTCGCCTTTTTTAAGTCTCGCTAAAGCCCCGTATTGCCAAAGTATAGGCGCCGCGTCTGACAATGTGCCTTTTAATCTCTCGTGGCGGCATCTTAAAGCTCTGTGGCAAAGTTCCATGCGTTCGTCGAATATTTTCCAGAATTTGTCAATATCGCACTGCGCCGAAAGAGCTATATCGATAAGATTTACAGTGACCACGCCTTGATTAAATCTCCCATAGTACTTCGGCTCGCCGTTTTCGTCGATATAAGGAGTTAAGAACGAGCGGCAGCCCATGCAAGTGTAACAATGCCCGTCTCCGTTTTTATCGATTTTATTTTGAAGCATTATTTTTTCGGAGATATAATCCGGCACCATCCTCTTAGCCGTGCATTTAGCGGCAAGCTCCGTTAAGTACCAGTACTTGCTGTCTTCGGTTATGTTGTCTTCCTCAAGGACGTAAATGAGCTTCGGGAACGCGGGGGTAATCCACTCCCCTACCTCGTTTTTAACGCCTTGATAGCGCTGCTTTAAAGTCTCCTCGATAATCATCGCGAGATCTTCTCTTTCGCGTTCGTTCTTAGCTTCGCCCAGGTACATAAAGACCGTGACGAACGGCGCTTGACCGTTTGTAGTAAGAAGGGTTACGACTTGATATTGTATCGTTTGGACGCCTCTTGAAATTTCGTCTCTTAATCTCTCTTCAACAATATCGTCGAATTTCTCTAAAGGAATATTGATGCCAAAGTCGTTAATTTCTTTTAAAACGCTCTTTTTAATTTTTTCTCTTGAAATCTGAACAAACGGGGCTAAATGCGCTAAGCTGATACTCTGCCCGCCGTATTGGTTGGAGGCAACCTGCGCTATAATTTGGGTGGCGATATTGCAAGCCGTAGAAAAGCTGTGGGGCTTTTCTATAAGAGTTCCGCTTATAACGGTGCCGTTTTGCAGCATATCCTCAAGGTTTACAAGGTCGCAGTTGTGCATATGCTGAGCGAAATAATCCGCGTCGTGGAAATGGATTATGCCCTGCTCGTGCGCTTCGACAATATCGGGCGGAAGAAGTATGCGCTTTGTAATGTCTTTACTGACCTCGCCCGCCATATAATCCCTCTGAACGCTGTTAACGGTGGGGTTTTTATTGGAGTTTTCCTGCTTTACTTCCTCGTTATTGCATTCGATTAAAGTGAGAATCTGGTTATCGGTGGTGTTGGCCTTTCTGGCGAGAGATCTGATATAGCGGTATTTAACGTAACCTTTAGCGGTCTCGAACGCGCCTTTCGCCATAATCTGGTCTTCAACCATATCTTGAATTTCCTCAACCGATACGGCTCTGCCCATCTTCCTGCATTTGTATTCTACATAATCGGCGATATCGACAATCTGCTCCGGCGTAAGCTCTCTTTTTTCAGAGGCGACGTCGGCTTTCGTAACGGCGGCTATAATCTTCTCTATGTTAAAAGATTCCTCAGAACCGTTTCTTTTAATAATTTTCAAGTTATCATCCCCATTTACTGCGCTAAAATATCTCGCCTGACAGCGCAAAAAATCTTCAGTTGCTTTAGACTTTCATAACGGCGGTAAATCTTCTCTATATCGAAAAAATCGTCAAGAACCGTCCCCTTTTAACGGTTTTAAGTCCTCGCGCCACCTTTTGACATTATATACTTATTTTTTTTCATTTGACTATTGCAATAGCAACAATTTTAAAATATAATACAACATATAGTTATATTTTTAAAAAGCAACACATTATATGGTGATATATCAATAAGCGCTAAATATTAAGGAAAGTATTATTTATGGAGAATATTTTTTATAAGCCTTTTTCAAAATCGGAAATTTACCAAATTGACTCTTTATTAAATCATAAAAGCCTTACTTTTAAACGGGGCGAAACATCCGAAGCGCGAGCAAACGTGACGGAAATTTTCGGTCTTATTAAGTACGGCGACGCTCAGATTATTTCCATAGACGAGGACGGCAACGAGTTTTTAATGGAATATTTTGAGCCGGGAGATTTTTTTAACGGTCAATTTTATCCTTTGTTAAGCGACAATACGGTTTTATTTAAAACAAAAACGAGATGTTCTGTGAGTTTATATGACGCGAACGACTTAAAAAAAACAGGTCGTGGAGATTTTCCTCGCGATCTGTTTTTAAGAATGACCGGAAACGCGTTCACAAAATATAAAATTCACCTTGACGTTTTAAGTAAAAAAAGAGCCGAAACGTCGATTTTAACATATTTTCAGTACGTGTCCATGATAAAAAAGTCAAAAAAATTCAGACTTCCGCTAACTCTTACCGATCTCGCTCTATATACAGGTCAAAACAGAAGCTCAATGATGAGAATTATAAAAAATTTAAATGACGACGGACTTCTAATATCGAAAGGAAACATGATAGAGCGGCTTAATTTTGACGGCGACATGTTAGACGACTGACGTTAAGACGCTATCCGCTCTATAATATATCTTTCGGATATGCTATTTAAAGATTAAATTTACTTCATCTTTTGTAAGAATTTTATACTCTCCGGGTTTTAACGAGCCTAATTTAAAATTTCCTATGGATACTCTTTTAAGCCTTGCGACAGAAAGTCCTACTCTTTCGCACATTTTGCGAATTTCCCTGTTTCTTCCCTCATTTATTGTTATTGTAAAGCGCGTTCTGTCAGTATCGTTGGAAATATCCAAAATTTTAGCGGGGCAAGTTGCTTTGCCGTCTATCACCACCCCCGACATAAGAAGACTGATTTGTCTGTCGTCGGCCGCGGGCTTTACACAGACGCGGTAAGTTTTCTCAATATTATTGGACGGATGAGTTACTGCGTTTGAAAATTCGCCGTCGTCGGTTAAAAGGAGCAGCCCTTCCGAGTCTTTATCGAGTCTTCCCACTGGGAAAACCCGTCTGTCCAATCCTTTTAGCAGATCCTTTACGCATTTTCGTCCTTTCTCGTCGTTCATTGTCGTAACATAACCGCGCGGCTTATTAAGGGCTAAATATATATTTTCTTTATTTTTAGATAACAAAACTTCCCCCAAAACGCTTACCACATCTGTTTGGGGGTCTATTTTGTCGCCTAAAGAAGCAAACCTTCCGTTTACTTTAACTTTTCCTTTAGAAATAAGCTCTTCGGATTTTCGCCTCGAATACTCGGAATTTTGGGCGATATATTTTTGAAGCCTTAATTTTTCGACCATTTATTCCGTGTCGACAATTACTTCCGCTTCTGCAAATTCACCGGCGTTATCGGGTTGTTTTTTGCGGTTGTCGATAAAATTCGTAACCTTATCAAACATCTCGGGTATAAGATTTACCGCTCTTTCGGCCGCGTTATCGGTCAAAGCGATATGCTTAATCGAAACGTCGCCTTTATTGCACACTAAAAACGCTACGGGATTTATTGTAATACCCGCTCCTCCTCCGCCGCCAAAAAGCTCCGTATTGTTCTTTGACGGAAAATCCGACCCGCCTGAAGCGAAGCCGTAAGTCACCTTTGAAATCGGAATAATCGTAATGTCGTTATTTACGGTTATCGGGTCGCCTACTATCGTGCTGACGTCGACGAGATCTCTTACGCGCTCAATAGTGGAAGCCAGGATTTTTTCGGCAGATTGTTCTTTCATTTACAACGCCTCTCTATTATAAAAATCATTTTAACAATATGCGCAAGTTATTTTACATTATCTAAGGAGATTTCAGGCTCTTTTACGGAATTTTCGGGGTATTTTTGGTATTCTCTCGGCATAGACATGGTGTTTGGGTTTAACGGCTTTAAATCGGGATCAGTGGACTCTTTCGTCTCGCCGTTCTTACCCTCGCTATCGTTTTTACTTTCTTTGTTTTTAGCGGAGTCGCCCGAAGACTTCATACTTTTAATAACTCTTATAATGACTTTAAATAATAATCCAAAAACAAATAAAATTAAAGCGTTAATAAGCTTTCTTATGTTTAACGAGATTTCAAGTGAAAAAGCTACGCTATCTTTACCCGACGCTAAATAGTCGGGCTCGATATTTATTGAGTACTTTCTTAAATTACAGTTAGCCGCTACGGCTCCCACTAACGGGAACACGGCTCTCGAAACTTTCCCGTACTTTAAAGCCGTGTGCGCGGCGTCGTTGCCCGAAATGAGCGCGTCAATAAATAACTCGTCGATAAAAAAGGAGTTCGCGACCCTATGACCGAACTTATTTACAACTCCTAAAAGTTTATTAAGAATCTCTATAATTCCGCTTATTTGTTCGTTTTCATAAAGAGTTACTAAAGGATTCGGACCTTTTTCTTTAGGCTCCTCTTCTTTTTTCGGTTCTTCTTCTTTTTCTTCCTTAGGCGGCTTCTCCTTTTTTTCTTTTGGAGGCTTTTCTTTTTTGGGGAGAATGCCGATTTTTACAAACGCCCATTTTATGTAAAAAATAAGCCCGTCGGAATATTCTAAGTGGAAATGAAACCTAACGCCCAACACTGCCCAGAAAAACAAAATTACTCCGGCAATTATTAAGATGGCAACCAAGGAATCACCGCCTGTTTTAAATAAATCTAAAATTTAATCGGAAACGGGACTTTCGGGATCTTTTATATTTTTAAGTTCCTCTAACGACGACAGATCGAAACACCTTAGAAAGTTCACCGTAGTACAGTATAACAGAGGATGACCGGGCAAGTCAAGTCTTCCGCTCTCTTCTATTAAATTTTTTTGAAGGAGCGTAGAAACAACGCCGGAGCAGTCCACTCCCCTAACTTGCTCCACAAACGATTTTGTAACGGGCTCGTTAAAAGCTATAACGGCTAAAACTTCTAACGCGGCCTGCGATAACGGAGCGTTTTTTTTAGTCGAGAGAATTTTTCTAATATCGGACGAATAACAGGATTTCGTTGAAAACTGATATTTATCGCCCAGTTTTAACAGTTCTATCCCATGATTAGATTCAGAATACTCTTTATAAATTTCTGAAATCGCCGACTCTACTTTTTCCGGGTCTACGTCAAGAGCTGAAGAAATTTTTTCCGCCTCTATAGGCTCCCCGGAGGCGAAAATAGCTCCCTCGATTGTTGCTTTAAGATCGTTATATTCCATAAGCGAAAATCGTCGTTTTAATTTATTGCGGCGGCGGTCATCTCTTTACCCTCGCCCTCTAAGTGAATTTGTCCGTTTCTCGCCATCTCAAGAACAGCCAAAAAATAGGCGACAAGCTCCCCTTTGCTTTTAGACCGAGAGAATATATCAAAAACTCTCGTTTTCCCGGATTTTATAAGAACGTAATTTACTTTTTTAATGGTATCCGAAACCGATATAACCTCTTTTTTGACTAAATCGTTAAAAATGTCTTCTTTAGGCTTTTGCGGAGTTTTTTTAAAAGATATGTTCCTGTAAGCCAAAAAAAGTTCTAAGACGTCGTGAACGCGAGTATATGTATGGTCTTCTTTAATTTCCATGGGCGGTCTTACTATTCTGTCTGTCGCGATAAACCGCGTAAGAAGCCTTGACGCTATTATTTTGCACTCCCGATATTCAATAAGCTCGCCCGAGAGTTCTTTTTTAAGTTCCTCGGCCTCTTTGTACACCGGCAAGAGCGACGCCGTTTTAATGTAAACGAGCCTCGCCGCCATTTCTAAAAATTCGCTCGCTATTTCAATATTCTCTTCTTTCATCATTTCGACGTAAGAAATATACTGTTCCACAAGATCGAATATAGGAATATCTTTAATATCGAGTTTATGTTTTGAGATTAAATGAAGAAGCAAGTCGAGCGGCCCTTCAAATACGTCGATTTTAAAAAGCGGTTTTTCGTTTTCGTCCATTACATCAAACCGAACAGCTTAAAAGGCAAAGACGCTAAAAACGTAAGACCTTTAGTAACTAAATTGCCGAGGAAATTTAATGGCCAGGAAAGTATATTTGTAAGGAGCAGTACGAAAATTATAAGCATTATATATTTTTCGTAGCGCATGATCTTGTAGTAGTATTTTTCGGGGAGCAGGAGATTTAATATTCTCGACCCGTCAAGCGGAGGTACGGGGAGAAGATTAAACACGGCTAAAGATATATTTATACTCGACGCGAACGAAAAAAACATGCTTAAAACGGAATATACGTTTACTAACGACGATCTGCCAAAAATCACGTATGAGAGATTTCCTAAAAATATAAATATAAACGCCATTATGATATTGGAGAGCGGACCCGCTAAAGCCACAACGGCGAAGCTCTTCCTGCCGTTTTTAAGGTTGTTTATATTAACCGGCACGGGTTTCGCGTATCCGAACCCGCACAACAATATCATTACAGTCCCTATGGGGTCTAAATGAGCCGTCGGTCTTAACGTAAGCCTTCCCGCGAGTCTCGGCGTGTCGTCGCCCAGTTTTGTGGCGGCTAACGCGTGAGCGTACTCATGAACGGGCATCGTGCAAAAGACGACAAAAAGCATCGCCGCAATATTTACAAGCAGCGAGGCAAAATCCCCGTCGCGCAAATAATTTATAAATTGAAAAAGCATGTTTTAAGCCCTTGAAAATTCTAAAATTGAGCGTCGTTAAGCTATTCTACGCCCTAAAACGAATCTTTCCATACCGTATAGATCGAACTCGGTCTTAATATCAAATCGCGGTTTAAAAGGCTCTAAATAAGAAAGCACTTTTTTAGATTGATTCTCCCCGCATTCTAACATAAAAAACCCGTTTTTATTAAGATATGGAAGCCACTTTTCTATTACGGCCCTGTGAAACATAAGTCCGTCGGATCCGCCCACAATGGCGGCTTTAGGCTCGTAGAATATTTCCCTCTCAAGTCCATAATACTCGTTTTCGGAAACATACGGCGGATTACAGAGTATTACGTCGGGAACAGGGAGAATATCGCCGTTAAACCCCTTTAGAACATTATAATTTAAAATAAATACGTTGTCAAGCGAGTAGCGGTTTTTGTTTTTTTTTGAACACTCAAGAGCGGCTTCTTCTATATCGAAAAGATAGATTTTCGCGCTTCTGTTGTAAAAGGCCGCGCTCAATCCTATACAACCTGTTCCGGAGCATAAATCAAATACCGTTAAATCTTTTTTGCCTTTTAAAAACTCGCAAGCTTCGTCGGCTATATGCTCCGTTTCAGGTCTTGGGATAAGAACGCCTTCGTTTACATAAAAAGTAAGACCAAAAAAATCCCACTCGCCCGCTATATACTGAAGAGGATAGCCGCCGGCTCTTTTTTCTATGAGTTTATTAAATTCTAAAATATCGTTTTCGCTTATTTCTCTTAAGGGCTCGATTAAAATTTCCGTTTTAGTAAGCCCAAAAACGCGCCTCGCTATTTCATATGCGTCGGTTAAAGGCGAATCCGATAAATTAAGTCTTAGCGAAGCGTCTTTAACGAGTTTTTTAACGTCGGTCAAGGCGTTTCCTCTTTATTGTCTTGAACGTCTCCCTCGCCTATAACGGCTTTTAAAGCGGCTATTCCCACTTCTATCATGCTGTCGTCGGGTTCTTTCGTGGTAAGACGCTGCATCCAAAGTCCGGGAGCGGTGAGTATCTTTATCAGGGCGTTTTCGTGTTTTCCCGAGTACCTTAAAACTTCATATCCTATGCCCATTACAAGCGGCATAATTAAAATTTTAACGATTGACCACGCCCACGCGACGTTTAATATGTGTACGCCTCCTATTCTCAAGCCGGGGAAATTTTTTAATATGACCGCTAAAACGGAGGAGGTCATTATGCTGATAATAAGAATGATAAACATAAAGCTCGTGCCGCATCTCGGGTGGAAACGCTTATATTTTTTAACGTTCTCAACGGTAAGCTCTTCGCAGGCCTCGTAGCAAAAAATCGTCTTATGCTCCGCACCGTGGTACATAAAAACTCTTTTTATCTCTTTCATATTGGAAACTACCCAGAGGTAAAGGACAAAAATAGCTATCCTTATAACGCCTTCGCAAAGCGGTCTCATGGCGTGTCTATTTAAAAATTCATTAAAGAATCTTATGTCGAGCGTCTTAATGATAAACGACGGAAGATAAATAAACAGAGCGAACGCGAGAACAATTCCCAAAACCATGGCGATAGTCGATATTATCGTCATCATTTTTGGACCGAAATGGTCGCTTATCCATCTGTCGAGCTTGCTCATTTCTTCTTCGGATTCCTCAATTTCAAGCTGACCCGAAAGTTCCGCCGACTCCATTAAGCACTTATATCCCAATATCATCGACTCGATAAAATTCACAACTCCTCTTATTATAGGGAGCCCAAAAAATTTAATTTTATCTCTTATATGTTTCAGCTCCTTGGGAACCGTTACAATCGATCCGTCGGTTTTTCTGACAGATATCGCCGCTCCTTTAGGACCATTCATCATGATTCCCTCTATAAGAGCCTGACCGCCCGCCGTTCCGAGACGCGGATTCTTAGGCGCGTTTTTTGACATTTTTATCCCTTCTCAAATTTAATATTTTCATCTATCGGCAAAAAGACCGTGACTACCGTCCCGCTGTCTTGAGAGCTCGCTATATCGAGTCTGCCGTTGTGAAGCTTTATTATTTCGTCGACTACAGCGAGACCTATGCCCGAACCTCTCACGGAAACGTTCGCTTTGTAAAATTTTTCCGTAACGTGAGGCAAATCTTCTTTTGATATTCCGCAGCCCGTATCCCCTATCGAGATAACAAGCTCGCCCGACGTAATTTCGGCAAAAACGCCTACTCTCCCGCCTCTTTGGGTGTATTTAAACGCGTTATCGAGAATGTTTGCGAAAACTTGTTTTATAAGATTTTTATCGGCGCTCATCGGAGCCTTAAAATCGGGCGGATTATAAATAAGATTGATTCCGTCGCGTTTCGCCCTGTCGTCAAACACCGTAATAGTGCTGTTAAGGACTTCAATGGCGTCGATAGGCTCGGCGCGTTTTACCATTCTGCCGCTTTGCATTTTAGAGAAGTCCAGAAGGTCCTCGACTATATCGTAAAGTCTGTCGGATTCGCTTATTATAACGTTTATGCCTTTTTTTGTCGTTTCCTCGTCGCTGTCGCCTATGTCCCTTAAAGTTTCAGCCCAGCCTTTAATAGCCGTAAGAGGCGTCCTCAGTTCGTGCGACACGGTTGAAATAAAATCGTTTTTAACGTTGTCAAGCCGGGCTATTTCGCCCGACATATAGTTTACGGTATCGCAAAGCTCCGATATTTCGTCGTGACTGTCGGGATTTTTAACTCTCGCGTTAAAGTCGCCTTTCGCTATAAGTTTAGCGGTTTCGTTAATGTTCCTAACCGGTTTTACTATGGAGCGGACGAAAAACAGCCCCGAAATCGCCACGAGCGATAAAGCGCCGAGGCTTAAAAGAGCTATAAACGCGGAGTATAATATCTGCTGTTTATCGAGGTCGTCTAACGACACAATCAGTCTTATAGCGCCCGCTCTTCCACCGTCTGTATTTGATATTAAGAGCGTTTTGGCCATAACCTTTTCGCCGGTTTCATTATGACCCGTCCACATCCCCGTACCGTCCTCCGACGCGGTGGACTCCATGTAATCCGGCATTTCAACGCTTTTATCGACCGAAAACCCTTCCGACGTGACTATGACGTTTCCCGACTTATCGAGAAACCACACGTCCATCTGATAACTGTATGAAAAATTTTCAAGGAAATCTCTTGCGCCGTCGGAAAACGCGTCTTCAGTGGAATCCACGTAATCTTTAAAAAAAGACTGCACCGCCGACTGCTGAACTCTCGAATCGATAATATTTTCCGCGATTTTATAGTAGTAACGCCTAATCGACACGTCGGCGCATATGTTTACAATAAGTATAATAAGAACGGTCGCGCTAAGAGTCGTTAAAACCCATCGCCTTGTTATTCCTCCGGAGCGCAATGAAACGCCTCCTTTACTGCAAGGAGTAAAAAATTACGGTTCCCATTTATAGCCGTAACCCCAAACCGTTAAAATATGAGACGGATTCGAGGGATCATCCTCTATTTTCATTCTGAGCCTTCTTATGTTCACGTCGACAATTTTATCATCGCCAAAATAAGAATCTCCCCAGACTTTTTTTAATATATCGAGTCTTGAAAGAGAAGCGCCGGAATTTTCCATAAAGTATTCCATAATCTGAAACTCAACTTGAGTAAGATCTATAGGCTCTCCGTTTTTTTCAAGCGTTCTGTTGTGAAGATTAAGGGTGAAAATCCCACTTAAAACGTTGTCGTTTTTAGATTTTTCCCGGTCTTTATTAACGGTGACGCGCCTGTAAATCGCGTCTATTCTCGCCATAAGCTCCGACGGCGAAAAAGGCTTTATCACATAGTCGTCGGCGCCCACAAGAAGCCCCGTTACTTTGTCCATTTCTTGAGATTTAGCGGTAAGCATAATAATACCTATAGTAGAACTTTGCTTTCTTAAATATTTACAGACGGTAAGACCGTCTATCTCCGGCATCATTATATCGAGCAGGGCCACGTCAAAATCGCCGCCTGATTCGTCGTATTTTTCTATCGCCTCTCTTCCGTTTTCCGCTTCAACCACTTCATAGCCGGAGCGTTTAAGATTTATCACTATAAAATCGCGTATAGACGACTCGTCTTCCGCAATAAGAATTTTTCGCATTATTTCGCCCTTTTTATTGTGTTCCATCCAAAAAAGCCGTGAAAGAGGTTTTTATAAAATTCGACGTAATTCCGGCTTCTTTCCCATTGTCTGTTATTTCGTAGGTATATTTATATTTTTCGCCTTCTATAACCTCGACTCCAAGCCTAAGTTCCTCCTCAGGTTCGTGAGCCTTTATTGAAAAAATAAGAACAGATCCGCCCGTAGTCGCGGGATTTTGCGAATTTCCGGGTTCGTTTTTAGCGTTCTCGTAAGTTTTACCACCGCCATCTTGCTCCGCGTTTACAAAAAACTGCGAAATATGTTCGTCCGGGTAGAAAGAGAGCCGCCAGTCGCTCATTTTTTCGGGGTCGTATTCTATTCTAAACTCGTCGTAGGAATTTTCTATATAGCTCTTTACGGTAGTAAATTTTCCGTTATCGTATTTGTTCCAGTTTGTGACGTAAATATTTTCAGTCGGAGCGGCCGTAACCAAAGAGGGAGAACTGTTGTTTTTATCGGCTTTTTTAATAACTCCGCTGTTTTCAATTAAGGTAGTCGAGGGAATTTCTATTCTGCCGTCGCCGTCCACGTCCGCGCAATTAAGAGGAAGCGAACGGGTCGTAGGACATGACGCCACCGAAAGGACTTCAATATTTATAGGCGCAATCAGCGTGTTTTTAGATTTATCCCAGTAAAGAATTTCCGTAAGATAAGCGTTATCCGCCGACTCGTCAATATATACGTATCTTGTTCCGTTTTCAAAACCCGACGTAATGTTGTTTATAGCCGTGATTTCCGAAAAAAGACTTATCTGCCCTACCGATTCAATGGTAAAACCTATAGACGCGTCCTGCTTCATTTTGAACACTCTAACTTCCGTCGTATACGTGTCGGAAGTGGAATTTATAAGAGCCGAGAGTATTTCCATCTCGCCGTCGCCGTCTATATCCACAGTGTACGTCGCGGTATACGGCTCGAGGCTTAACATCCTGTAGCTTAAAACGCCCGAACTGTTGTATGAGCTGTAGACCGAGAGTCTTTTGTTGCTTTTTGAGTCGAGAGAACTCCAGCCTACAAGAAGCTCCGACACGCCGTCCGAATTTAAATCGCAAAATTCCACGGAGTATATATCGTTTCCTTCCCCCGGAATTTCCTCAACGCCAGTCCACGCGCCGTCTTTGTAGTCGAGCATATACATCGAAACGGACATCTCTTCCGCTTTAAGGGAGTAGAACACAAAAGCCTCGTCAGAGCCGTCTTTATCGCAGTCGTAGCGGACAAACGCGGTGCGGTAATCGCCTTTCAAAGGGTATTTTAATATATATTCCCCTTTGTCGCCCATAACGCCCTCGAAAGCTTCCTGAAGCTCCCCTTCGTCGCCCGGGAGTTTAGGCGGGCGGACAAGGTTTTCGACCGAGTTAAACGGAGTCATACCGCATCCCGCCAATATCGCCAAAACAAGTATAATCGCGGGAAATATTATAAAAATTTTATATTTCTTCATTTTAAAAGTTTTTACCCGTCGCTTCCCTCAAGCGTTACGGTGACGATTACCGTAAAGTTGGGATCTGTAAACTTAACTCCCGACGGAAGCTGTAAAGAAGATAGCTTTACGGAAAATACGTTTTCACCTTCTTTGAGAGCAGAACTGTTAACAGACATTACCGTCAGCTGGTCTTCATTAAAGTCTTTCAGGGTGTCCGCGGTCACAAGAATATTTTCGACGTTATAGGACACTTTCACTTTTCCGCTCGCGGCTCCCGTAAAGTGAACCGTCGGTTTAAGCTCGACAATGCGGTCGATGGCGACGTTTACAAAGTACTCCTGCTCGTCTACAAAAGACACGTATTTATTAACGGAAACCGTGTCGGCGGCGGTCGCGCCCTCTAAATTAAGCGTCGCGGGGATATTGCCCGATTTAAAAAGCAAGTCTTCGGGGTACTGAATATCGGCCACAACTCTTACAATTTTATTCATTTCCGTTTCCGGACCTATCAGTTTAATCTTCGAAACGGTAAGGTCGGCGTTACTTAATTTGTACCCTTCCGCGATATGTTCGGGTATCGCGGAGTTGTCGAGTTCTATATCAAATTCCCTTGTGAGTTCCGCGTCAAAATAGACTTCTACGGAACTTTTCGTCCAAGACGACACCGTAATATCCTGTGAAAATTCCCTAAGACTTACGCGAAGATCGAGTTCCGACACTCCCGCCGCGTTGACTTTGTTTAAATTAGCGGAAACAAGTATGTCGTTAGCCGTAAGAGAAGTTACCAAATACCTAGGACCCGTTACCGTCACGTCTATAGTTTCGTCGCTTTGCCAGAAATTTTTATATCCCCTTTGCGACACGATACTGTTTTCCGTATCGACTACGATGGGAACGTTATATACGGTGTAAGACTCTTCGGGACTCGCGTACATGGCGACTACGACCCATATAATAAACGCGACAAACAGCGAAAGCAGGAATACGAATTTATTATTGTCAAGTAAATGCGAAAACGGTTTTTTCTTAGCGCTTTTGTTATTTTCTGTGCTTTCGTCGTTTTCCGTTTTAGCGGTTTCTCGCGGGTTTATGTTTTCGGGGGAATTGTTCATGGTTATTTTTCTCCCCTTTTCGACTTTGATTTTTTCTTTTTGCCGTCTTTTTTATCGTCCTTCTGACGGTCGTTTTCAGATGAGTCGATCAAAAGATCTATTAAAATCTGGCGAAGTTTCGCGTCCGTTAAGCCTCTTTTCATTTGACCGTTATAAGCTATGGATATAATGCCCGTCTCTTCGCTCGTGACGACCGCCACCGCGTCTGAGTGAAGACTTACCTCAAGCGCGGCTCTGTGGCGCGTGCCTACGTGTTCGGTCACTTCTTTTTCGTTTTTTAACGGCACTACGCACCGCGCCGAAACGATTCGGTTGTCTTTTATTACGATAGCTCCGTCGTGAAGAGCGGCTTTCGGGAAAAATATGCTTAAGAGCATCTCCGTCGTGACGCATGAGTCGATAGGCACGCTCTGCCTCGTAATGTCGCCCAGTAGGGTTTTGCGCTGGAATATTATAAGAGAGCCTATTTTATCTTCACTCATCTCTGCGCAAGCTCTGCAAACGCAGTTAATAACGTCGTATGTCTGGTTAGAGCCGTTTTTTGAGGAAAATAAAGCGCTGATAGGGAAAATCCTGCTTCTCCCCATTTTTTCTAACGATTGCCGCAGCTCCCCGCTAAACAGTATTACAAAAATAAGAATAATATTACTGAGAACGCTGTTAAAAATAAATTTACTGGCGTTCATTTCAAAAAGATTTACTATAAAATATGTAACGGTTATAAGGACTACGCCTTTTAATATCTGTATGGACTGCGATTTTCTAAACTGAATTATTAAAGCGTAAACCATTAAAGTTACAAGAAATATATCGAGAATGTCCTTAAACGAGTTTAAACTCATTACCGCGCCTGAAAATCTGTCCCATACGGAAGATATCGTATCGGATATTGTGAGAATTAAGGGAAATTTCAAAAAATCACCTCACATTGCGGATAAGTTAAATTCCAAAAGAGAAATTAGATTTGCGGATTTTAATTCTATTGTTCGTCTGTTATTAAGGCTACGGCGTTAGCCGATACGCCCTCTAAAGAGCCGGTAAATCCCAAACCCTCTTCTGTCGTGGCTTTTACGTTTACAAACGAACAGTCTATGCCAAGACAAGACGCTATATTTTCTTCCATTAAAGGAGTAAATTCGCTGATTTTCGGTTTTTGAGCTATTACGGTCGAATCGACGTTTATGACGGAAAATCCCTTTTCCTTTAGAAGATCGCCCGTTTTTCTAAGGATTATTTTACTATCGATATTTTTATACCTGTCGTCAGAATCGGGGAAATGTTTTCCAATATCGCCTAACCCGGCCGCGCCCAATAGAGCGTCGCATACGGCGTGAATCAAAACGTCCGCGTCCGAGTGACCTAAAAGCCCCATGCGGAAGTCGATTTTAACGCCGCCTAAAATTAAATCGCGGTCTTTAGAAAAGCGGTGAACGTCGTAGCCGCAGCCGATTCTTATCATAAAAGCTCCTTTAAGGCCGCTAATTTAGTGGATAAAGTTAAAATTTCCGAAGAGATTTTAAGTTCGTCAACGGTGGGATAAGACGGGGCGATTCTGATATTGCGGTCTAACGGGTCGTTTTTATATGGGAAAGTCGCCCCTACCCCCGTAAGAGTAAGACCCGCGTCCTTACAAAGAGCGCCCACATACTTTGCGCTCCCTAAATCTACGTTAAAACTGATAAAATACCCGCCGTGAGGTCTATGCCAGGAGGCGATCCCCAATCCGCCGAGTTCTTTGTCGAGTTGATCCAAAACCGCCTCAAATTTAGGTCTCAATATAACGGCGAATTTTTTCATTTCGTCTTTTAAGGCTTTCACGGTCGGAAAAGCTCTTACGTGCCTTAGCTGATTCATTTTATCGTAGCTTATTATCTGAACCGTAAGCCTTTCCAATATTTCTTTTATGTTGTTGTCGGAAGCCGCTATAGCCGATACTCCCGCGCCTGGGAAAGTTATTTTTGACGTTGAGCAAAATTCCACAAAGTTGTCTTCCGTACCGTATTTTTTAGCTTCGTCAAATATATTAAGAAGATCGTCGCCTTTGTCGTAAATATCGTGAATAATATACGCGTTGTCCCATATTACTCTAAAATCGGGCGCGGCGGGTTTCATTTTAGCGAGTCTTTTGACGGTTTCGTCGGAATACGTGTATCCGTCCGGGTTAGAGTACTTTGGCACGCAGAACATCCCTTTAACCAAGGGGTCTTTTATAATGTCCTCGACCATATCCATACAAGGACCGTTTTCATCTATCGGGACGTTTACCATTTTAATCCCAAAGTACTCCGCTATGCTAAAGTGCCTGTCGTAACCCGGAACTACGGCTATAAATTTGACGTCTCCCTGTTTGCACCAAGGTTCGTTCCCGCCTATGCCTTTAGCGTAGCACTGCGAAATAAAGCTGTACATAAGCTCAAGACTCGCGTTGCCGCCGATTATGACGTTTTTAGGTTCCACTCCCAAGAGCTCCGCGAAAAGTTCCTTAGCCTCGGGTATTCCCGAAAGCATTCCGTAATTGCGGCAGTCCATTCCGCTTTTGCTCGTGTAGTCGGTTATGGGCATGATTTTATCAAAGTCCCTTTCGGCTATATCTATCTGGTCGGGCGACGGCTTGCCTCTCGACATATCGATTTTAATGTTTTTTTCTTTTATTTTTTCGTATCGCTCAAGAGTTTCTTTATAGAACGCGTTAAGTTCTTCTTTTGAGCGATCTTTCAGTAATTCCATTTTAATCATTCCCCAATAAGACAAAGAAAAATAAAAAAAATATTTAAAACAAATTTGCATTTACGCAAACTTCCATCAATATATTATAACATTGTTTAAAATGATATACAATAGTTTTACGTAATTTTTAATAAAAT
>CAYUEV010000029.1:0-19877 GCA_964443825.1 uncultured Eubacteriales bacterium | reverse complement strand
TATTTTAGACAATAGACGACAGATAATAGAATCGTAAAAACAGATAGTTTTGCCACAATAACAAGCTTGCTAACCGCCGCTAAACATTGTAATGAAACTCCATGTTTTACGATTCTCACGTCCGATATTTGATATTCAGATTTAAAACGTAAGTTGCAAGATTGCGTCTTCTTCTGAGATAACCGCACCCGCGGAAGGCAGGGTTTTGGTTTGGTAGCGCGAAGGTTTCGTAAACGCGCCTTCTTTATATAAAACTACGCCGTCCACTCTCTGACCTTTTTTAAGCGTCATAACCGCGACTCCTTGAGTGTTCTTGGTGGTCTTCGGGGAAATTCTCGCGGAATTAAACAAAAGCGCTCTTCCGCCCGTCGATTTTATAATAAACTCTTTATCTTCCTTAACTAAAAACGCCGCTATTAGAGGCGACTTATCGGAGTACGCGTTTATAAGTTTTTTTCTGTTTGTCTTCGTTACATACGCCGACATATCGACTTTGGCGACTTTCCCGTTTTCAAAGAAAAACAGAACGCAGCCTTTGTAATCTACGGTAGAAATAAAACCGTTTACGCTCTCGCCTTCGTCAAAGCCTAACTTAGCCGGAATAAAATCGCCTAAAGAAGCGGTTTTTGTATCGGGGAAGTCCGAGGCTTTCGCTTTATAAGCTTTTGATTTATCGCTAAAGAAAATTAAATCGCACGAGTTTACGGTTTCTTCATCAAATACGACAGAATCGTTTTCTTTTAATTTCTGCACTTTGCTCATTCTTAAAGACTGAGGGGTGACTTTTTTAAAATAGCCTTCTTTAGTGAAGAAAATATGAACGGGATAATCGGGGACGTTTTCGCTCTCGTCGTCTAAATCGTCGGCGTAATCGTAAAGAATCTCCGTTTTTCTTGGCTGACCGTATTTTTTCATAACGTCGCGAAGTTCGCTTATTATGATTTTTTTTACTCTCTCCTTATTGGAGAGAATCTCGTTCATATCGTCTATCGTTTTTTTAAGCTCTTCGATATCCTCCAGGCGTTTTAAAATATATTCGCGGTTTAAGTGTCTCAATTTTATTTCCGCGACATACTCGGCCTGAGTTTCGTCTATGCCAAAACCTATCATGAGATTTGGGACTACTTCCGACTCTTCCTCTGTATTTCTGATAATTTTTATCGCTTTATCTATATCGAGGAGAATTTTTTGAAGACCCGTTAAAAGATGCAGCCTATCCTCGGCTTTTTTTAAGTTGTAGGAAGTCCTTCTTTTTACGCACTCCGTCCTAAAGGCCTGCCACTCCTCAAGAATTTCGGCGATACCCATAACGCGGGGAGCGCCGCCCACCAATATATTAAAATTACACGCGGTAGTATCCTCCAAAGGCGTGACCCTTAAGAGTTTTCTCATTAAGGAATCGGGGTTTACTCCCCTTTTAAGGTCTATGGTTATTTTAAGACCGGATTTATCGGTTTCGTCGCGAACGTCGCTGATTTCTTTTAATTTGCCGGATTTTACGAGTTCGATAATTTTATCGATAATCGCCTCGCTCGTCGTAGAAGGCGGAATTTCAGTAACGTCTATGCAATTATTCGATTTATCGTAATTATACTTCGCCCTGACTTTTATTCCGCCTTTGCCCGTATTGTAGATTTCGTCTAATTTCGCTCTGTCGTAAAGGAGGACGCCGCCGCCGCTAAAGTCGGGAGCTTTTAGCGTTTCAAAAATGTCGCACTTTGGGTTTTTAATAAACGCTATCGTCGTTTCGCATACTTCGTTTAAATTAAACGAGCAAATGCTGCTCGCCATGCCCACGGCGATGCCGGTGTTGCTGTTTACGAGTATATTGGGAAACGTGACGGGGAAAAGCGTCGGCTCTCGCATCGAGTTATCGTAATTCGGCACAAAATCCACGGTATCTTTATCTATATCCCTAAAAAGCTCCGCGCAGATTTTATCGAGTTTAGCCTCTGTGTAACGAGAAGCGGCGTAAGCCATATTCTTAGAGTAAGCTTTGCCAAAATTGCCTTTGCCGTCTATATACGGGTGAAGAAGAGCCTCGTTGCCCCTCGTAAGACGCACCATGGTTTCATATATGGCCGCGTCGCCGTGCGGGTTAAGCTGCATCGTCCTGCCCACTATATTGGCGGATTTAGTCCTGGGAGCGGTTAAAAGTCCCATTAAATACATGGTGTAAAGGAGCTTCCTGTGAGAGGGCTTAAACCCGTCGATTTCAGGTATGGCCCTTGAAAGTATTACGCTCATAACGTAGGGCATATAATTCGTTTCGAGCGTTCTCGTTATGACCTGCGGCATAACCTCCCCCGCTCCTAATATGTGAGTGTCCGAAGAGAGCTTTTCTTGTTTTTTCTCCGCGCCGTCTTTTTTCTTTTTAGGCATTTAATCACCTTTAAATCACTAAAATCAATATACGTCGGCCATTTCTATGTAGCCGCCGCCGTACTTCGCTATAAAATCTTTCCTGCCTGAAATATTATCGCCTAAAAGCACGTCGAACATCTCGTCCGTTTCGCTTAAGTTTTCAGAAGGCTCGACCTTTACAAGCCGCCTTGTGGCGGGGTTCATGGTGGTCATCCACATCATCTCGGGCTCGTTTTCGCCCAAACCTTTTGAACGCTGAATCGTGTATTTCGCGTTCCCTATTTCTTTTAGCGCTTCGTCTTTTTCCTGCTCGTTATAGGCGAACCACGTGTTCTTGCCGGAGTTTATCTCATATAAGGGCGACTCGGCAATAAACACTTTCCCCGCGTTAATTAAAGTGGGCATAAGAGAGTATATCATCGTAAGAATAAGCGCCCTTATTTGAAATCCGTCCACGTCCGCGTCGGTGCAAATTATAACTTTACTCCATTTGAGGTTGTCAAGGTTAAACGTAGTCATATTCTTATTAGAGCCTGTTTTAACTTCTACGCCGCAGCCTAAAACTCTTATTAGATCCGTTATAATATCGCTTTTAAAGACTTTCGAGTAATCGGCCTTTAAACAATTTAGGATTTTTCCTCTTACAGGCATAATAGCCTGAAACGAGGAGTCCCTCGCTTGCTTGCAAGCGCCCATGGCGGAATCTCCCTCGACTATAAAAATCTCTCTCTCGTTTACGTCGCGGCTTCGGCAATCAACGAATTTCTCGACTCTCGACGCCAAATCGTTAGAGACGGAGAGAGTTTTTTGCAAGTCGAGCCTCGTCTTCTCGGCTTTTATCCGGCTTCTTAAATTTATAAGCGTTCTGTCGGCTATTTTTTCGGCGTCGAGTTTATTTTCCAAAAAATAAACTTCAAGGTTATGGCGCAAAAACTCGGTCATGGACTGCTGAATAAATTTATTCGTAATCGCTTTTTTCGTCTGATTCTCGTATGACGTTTCGGTGGAAAACGACGATACGATAATCACAAGGCAGTCCTCAATATCCTGAAAAGTTATTTTGCCGTCCGATTTTAAATATTTTCCGTTTTGTTTTAAGTATGAGTCTATTTCGGACACGAACGCGCTCCTTACGGCTTTATCGGGCGCGCCGCCGTGTTCAAGATAGCTTGAGTTATGATAGTAGTCTTTTAATTTTTTAGTTTTTGAAAAGCAAAGCGCTACGTTTATTTTTACTTTGTATTCCGGTTTATCTTCCCTGTCGCGCCCTTTTCTCTCGGTTTCCCAAAACTGGGGGGTCGTAAAGGCTTCCTCGCCGCAAAAACTCTCTAAGTAGTCTTTAATGCCTCCCGGGTAGCAAAACTCCTCTGTTTCAAATTTGCCTTTAGACGTTTCATTTTTAAGGATAAATTTAAGTCCGCCGTTTACTATCGCCTGACGGTTTAAAGTTTCCCGATAATACGATAAAGGCACGTCTATATCCGTAAAAACCTCGAGATCGGGCCGCCATTTTATTCTTGTGCCGACGTCGCGTTTGCTATACGACTCTTCCGTCATGTTTCCCACTATAAAGCCCTTTTCAAAACGAAGCTTATAACATTTCCCGTCTCTGTGGATTTCGGCTTCCATATATTCCGACGAAAACTGCGTCGCGCAAAGTCCTAAACCGTTTAAACCTAAAGAGTACTCGTAGCTCCCGCCTTCGTTCGTGTTGTATTTTCCTCCCGCGTACATTTCACAAAAAAGCAATTCCCAGTTGTAGCGACCGTACTTCGCGTTAAAATCAACCGGAATACCTCTTCCGAAATCGTGAACCTCTATTGATTTATCGAGAAAGCGGGTAATTATTATCTTGTCTCCGAAACCCTCTCTCGCTTCGTCTATTGAGTTGGAAATAATCTCAAAAACAGAGTGCTGACATCCGTCTATCCCGTCCGAACCGAATATAACGGCGGGACGCTTTCTGACTTTATCGGGCCCCTCAAGCATTTCTATATCGTTATCGCCGTAATTTTTCTTTTTTAACGCCATTTCTTCACCTTAATATTCTTAATCACTACATTATACGCTTATTCCCGCAATATCGTCAAGCTTAATTTTTTATTCTAAAAAAGAAATTAAATAAAAGTTTGTTAAAAATTATTACAAATTTATTACAAAATGTTACACGCTATTGAACGGTCGATTTTTTTATTGCATAATGTTAATGAGAGGTGTATATTATATGGTTTTCTCAAGCCTTACCTTCATTTGCCTTTTTCTTCCTCTTAATCTTTTCGCTTATTATATTCCAAAAAATAATAGCGCCAGAAATGTAATAATGCTCGTCTTCTCGCTCGTTTTTTACGCGTGGGGAGAACCTTCTTATATATTCCTTTTGCTGTTTATGACTTTTTCGTCGTGGTTTTACGCCCTTTTAATCGAAAAACACAATAACGAGGGCGATAAAAAGAAAGCTAAAAAATACCTCATTTTAGCGTGCGTCGTGTCTTTGGGGATAATCGCGATATTTAAGTATTCGTCGTTCTTTTTGGAAAATATAAAATATTTAACGGGATTTCCAAAAACCATTAAAACAATAGCGCTGCCTATAGGCGTCTCTTTTTACACGTTTCAGCTTTTGTCTTATGTCGTGGACGTTTACAGAGGAGACGCTAAAGCGCAGAGAAATTACGCGAATCTTCTTCTTTACGCCGGAATGTACCATCAATGCGTGGCCGGACCTATTATAAGATATTCCGATATTGAAAACGAGTTGTTAAACAGAAAAGCTACCGTAGGCGACTTTAATAAAGGCGTTATGAGGTTTTCATCGGGTCTTGCCAAAAAAGTCATTTTCGCGAATTCCTTAGGTTCTATCGCGGATTCAATACTTCTTGCCGACGCCGATATTTCCAACGCGGCTAAACTCGCTGAAAACATAAAATTTATAGAGAGCGGTTCGGCTCTTTCGTTGTGGTTCGGCGTTCTTGTTTACGCCCTTCAGATTTATCTCGACTTCTCGGCTTACTCCGATATGGCTATAGGCATGGGGCTTATGACGGGATTTCACTATAAAGAAAATTTCGACTACCCTTACGCTTCTAGGTCAGTTACAGAGTTTTGGAGAAAATGGCATATTTCCCTTGGAACATTCTTTAGAGATTACGTGTATATCCCCCTGGGCGGAAACAGGCGCGGAAAATTCAGAACCGTAATAAACCTCTTTATTGTTTGGCTTTTAACGGGTCTTTGGCACGGGGCGTCGTGGAATTTCGTGCTGTGGGGACTTTATTGGTTCGTATTTTTAAGTCTCGAAAAGCTGTTTTTGAGCGAGTTATTAAAAAAACTTCCTTCCGTATTCGGTCATATTTACCTTTTAGCGGTCGTATATTTCGGCTGGATATTGTTTAAATTTAAAAGTCTTTCTCTCGCGGCCGCCGTCTTAAAAGGCATGTTCTGCTTAAACAACAATCCGTTTTCAACGCACGAAGCGACTTCTTATATCCTTGACAATATTATATTCGTTATATTCGCGATAATCGCCTCCACTCCGCTAGTTAAAGCCGTAAAAAATAAAATAAACGAACTTTCGCCGTCTTATCCCGCGGTAAATATAATCTACTCCGTATTTAGAGCCGTAATACCCGCCGTACTTGTGATTATCTCCGCCATATGTCTTGTGGGCGACTCGTATAATCCGTTTTTGTATTTTAATTTTTAAGAGAGGGGCGAACGCGATTGAAAGAAGACGATTTTTACACTTTTGACGGCAAGAATTTTTTAAATCTTACTAACAAAAGTAACGAAAACCGGGAAAACGGCGAAGAAAAAAATAATTCTGATAAAGAAAATAAAGAAAGAAAAACAAGCGCCCCGTCCGGCGAAAATTTTTTCGGAAACACGGGAAAACTTTTTGACGACAAAAAGGAAGCTCCCGAAAACAAAAAGCCGTCCGCTTCTAAAGAAAAGAAACGCTCTTCCAAAGAAAAAAATATTTTTCCTAAAGAGAAGAAGTCTTCTTCTAAAGAAAAACCGCCGAAAAACGAAAGAAGCGCCCGCCCGATAGAGACGGATCGAGAATCGGATAAGGAAACTCCCGAGAATGAAAATAAGAACGAGGAGCGCCGGAAAAGCGAAGACCGCCGGAACCCAAAAAATCAAAAAACGGCAAAAATAAGAAAAATCTCATATCTCGCGGCGTCGGGGCTTTTTATCTTAACGCTCGCCTTTCTGTTCGCGCTGTCGCTTGATTTTCCCCAAAGAAAAACATTTTCCGAGAGCGAAAAAAGGGAACTCGCGAAATTTCCTAAAATATCGTTTTCCACATTTTTTAGCGGAGAGTATTTCGACGATATAGGCGTGTGGTTCTCCGACACGTTCCCATATAGGGATAGTTTCGTGTCGGCCGCCGGGAAGATAAAAAAACTCTCGGGTCAAATGCAAAAAGTGCATAATTTTTCCGAGAATAAAGGAGAGGCGATCCCTAAGGCGGAGGATGAATCGCAGGATATAGTTGAAGTCGAACCCGAGACCGCGGAAAAAGCCGACGGCGACGACCTGTTAAAACCCGCCCTGCCGGACGCCTCAAACGGGCAAAACGCTCAGCAAAAGGGCGAAAACGTGTTGGAGCAGTCGTTCGGATCAATTTACGTTTACGGCGACACGGCTTACGAGTATTACAATTTTACTCGCGAAACGGCGGATAAATACGCGTCGGTCGTAAATAAAGCCGCCCAAAACGTAAAATCTGCGGGAATTAACGTCTATAACATGATTATTCCAACGAGTATCGATATTACGTTAAACGAAAAAACTCGCGGAAAACTCAATTCTTCCGACCAAAAAGAGGCTATAAACTACATTAACTCTAAAATCAGTCCCGACGTTAAAACGGTTCAAATTTTCGATCTTCTTAAGGCGCATAAAGACGAATATATATATTTCCGCACGGATCACCACTGGACGTCTCTGGGGGCTTATTACGCCTACGCCCAGCTTATGAACGTAAAAGGCGTTCAATACGAGCCTTTAAGCGGCTTTACGGAGTATCAGTTTAAACCGTATCTCGGTTCGTTTTACACGGGATCCAATAAAAGCCCCGAACTCGCCAAAAACCCCGACGCCGTTTTCGCCTATATGCCGAAATACGATATTTCATTTAAAATGATGCAAAAAGGCGACAGCGATTACGTTGACTGGCCTTTAATCACAGACGCGGGAAATTACTCGGAAAACAACAAATATCTCTGCTTTATAGGCGGCGACAACCCTATATCTGTGACGGAAAATAAAAATCTGCCTGACGGCGAAACCTGCGTGTTTGTAAAAGAGTCCTTCGGAAACGCGTTCGCGCCGTACCTCGCCTGCAACTATAAATACGTTTACATTATCGACTACCGATACTATAACGGCAATATTTCGTCTTTCGCTAAGCAAAACGGAGCCGCCGACATTATAATTCAAAACAATATATCGATGACGAGAAACAAATCTTTAGTAGACGAATTAGCGGGAAAAGTTTAAAAATGATAAAAAACGGGCGGATTTTTTCCGCTCTTTTTTTACGCGTTTTTATCGTTTAAATCCGAAACGCTTTCCCATCTTTCATAAAGAGAGGAGAGTTCAGAGTTTATGTCGTTAAGATTGTCGGTAAGTTCCATAAGTTTTTGGTAATCAGATGCGGCGTCGGGGCGGGAAAGCTCTTGTTCTATTTCTGATTTTTTATTTTCAAGGTTTTCTATCCGTTCTTCAAGCCGTCTTATCTCTCCCGCTCTTCTTCGTTCCAGACTCTCCTGCTCTTTTCTTAATTTGTACTCGTTAGGCTTCTTCTCGGGCTTTTTCTGTTTTTCGTTATTTTCCAAAGAGTTTATATAGTCGTCGTAAGAGCCGTCTTTTAAAATAATCTCATCTCCCGCCATTATAAATATCCTTGTGGCGAGTTTATTTACGAGGAAACGGTCGTGCGTTACGGCTAAAATAGTCCCTTTATAATCTTTCAGCGCGTCCTCTAAAGCTTCCCTTCCGCTAATATCAAGGTGATTAGTAGGCTCGTCGAGAACTAAAAAATTCGGCTTTCTGAGCATAAGCTCCAAAAGAGAGATTCTCGCTCTCTCCCCGCCGCTTAAATCTTTCATCTTTTTTAATATTTCGTCGTCTTTAAAGCCGAACGCGCCTAATTTTCCGCGCAACTCCGAAATCTCCGCGCCGGGAAATTTATTATAAAGCTCCTCGATGACGGAGTTTTCAGATAATACGGACGATGAAATCTGGTCGAAATATCCTATTACCACGTTAGCGCCTACGCGGCAATACCCGGAGTCGGGTCTTATTTTTCCTAAAACGGTCTTTAAAAGCGTTGTTTTTCCCGAGCCGTTCTCACCTAAAATAAAGACTCTTTCGCCTTTTCTTATATCAAACGAAACGTCTTTAAAAAGGACTTTCCCCAGGTACGACTTTGAAAGACCCCTTGCCGTAAGGACGTCGTTCCCGCTCTCCGTTTTGCAAGAAAAGCTTAATTTTACTTCTCTTATATTTTTAGGAGGGCTTACCGTTTCGGATTTTATACGGTCTATTTCCTTTTGACGGCTCGCTATCGTAATATAATTTTTCGCTCTGTTGAAGCGTTTCTGCTGTTCTATTATACCTTCCAGTCTTTCGATTTCTTTTTGCTTTTTCTCGTATTCCCGCCTTAACGACTCTTCCCTTTCGGCTTTAAGACGGGAAAACGTCTTATACGAGCCTTTTCCCACGGTTATTTTTTTATTCTCGATTTCCATGGTTTTATTAGTCGTTTTATCGAGAAAATACCTGTCGTGCGATATTATTATCGCCGTCCCCGCGTACTTTAAAATGTAGTCTTCAAGCCATTCGCAGCTTTTTATATCGAGATGATTTGTAGGCTCGTCCAAAAGAATTAAATTAGCGTCCGATAAAAGGAGCTTTCCCAAAGATATTTTTGTCCTCTGACCGCCGCTTAAATCGCCCGTGGGGAGATTTATTTCGCTTTCGGAAAACCCCAGGCCTTTTAACATTGAGTTTACTCTCGACCTGAAAGTAAGCCCGCCGCCGTTTTGGAATTTTTCATAAAGCTCCGACTGCTTTAAAATAAGCCCGTCAAGATCGCCTTCTTTTTTATCGATAAGGTTGTGGATCCTTTTAAGTTCGTTTTCTAATAGAATAAGATTTTCAAAAACGGAAGTCGTTTCTTCTTTGGTGGATCTTTTTAAGTCGCGGCAAGCGTGCTGCTCGACCACGCCTATTTTCGCTTTTGACGATATAAAAACAGAACCCTCAGAAGGCTCCAACTCGCCTGTGAGAATTTTAAAAAACGTGGTTTTCCCCGCGCCGTTTCTCCCTATAAGACCTACTTTATCGCGCTCCTCAACGTTAAAAGACGCGCCGGAAAAAAGCGGTTTGTCGGCGAACGAAATCGATAAATTTTGTACTGATATAAAAGACATAATTTATTATAGACTTGTTTTTAAAATCTTAACGTTTCCTTTAACGGTATATTCGTCTTCTCCCGCCGGAATAAAAATACTGTCGCCTTTTTTTATGTTTTTCTTTTCGCTAAGGGACTTAATTTCCCCATCCCCTTCTAAAACTATAAGCGACAAAAAAGAGCTTAAATCCGCATAATCTTTAAATTCCGATTTAACGTCGACAAGCGTCGTTTCAAAGTATTCGCATTTTATTAAAGTCGTTTTATTGCAACCGTCAAATCGCTCCGTCGCTCCAAAAGGAGAAAGAGATCTCGTTTCTTTTTTTCGGCGAGTTACGTCTATCGCTTTTTCGACGTTAAGTTCTCTCGGTTTCCCGTCTTTTCCGAGTCTGTTGTAATCGTAAACCCTGTAAGTCGTATTGCAGCTTTGCTGTACTTCCGCTAAAAGGATATTTTTTCCAATGGCGTGAAGCGTGCCGGAGGGTATAAACGCTACGTCCCCGTTTTTTACTTTTACTCTGTTTACTTTTTCCAAAAGAGAGTCTTCCTCGATGGATTTTTTAAAGTCGTCTTTTGAAATATCCTCTTTAAAACCGTAAATAAGCTCCCCGTCGTCGGAGTTTATTATGTACCACGCCTCTGTTTTGCCTCTTATATCTTTTTCATGCGCTTTAGCGTAATCGTTATCGGGATGAACTTGTATGGAAAGGTCGTCCGACGCGTCGATGAGTTTAATAAGAATGGGAAAGTCTTCGATATCTTTACATTCGCATTTACTCCCAAGGCATGAAACCCCAAGACTTTCTATAAGTTCCCAAAGCGTTAAGCCGTCGTATTCCCCGCCTACTACCGTAGACTGCCCGTCCTGGTGGCAAGAGAACATCCACGCTTCGGCGATATTGGAAAGATCCGTTTTAAACCCAAAGTCCTCTATAAGCTTTCTTCCGCCCCAAATGGTTTCTTTTAAGGCGGGTTTTAGAAAGTAAAAACTCATAATTATCGCTCTTTTTTTTAAGTAAATTTCTCGAGAACAAAGCCGCTCGCGAGTTCTTTTTTTTAATTATAATTACGGCAAAAAAAATGTCAATACTATTGCATTTTTCAATAAAAATGATATAATGTACAAAGAGAAATTTATAATGAGGCGGCGTCTATGGGAAAAACAATTATACTAGATCATCCTTTAATACAGCACAAACTCTCCATATTGCGCGACGAAAATACTCCATCTAAAGAGTTCAGAATTTTGGCGAGCGAAGTCGCGATGCTCATGACATACGAAGCCACAAGAGATCTGCCCTTAGCGGAAGTTAAAGTAAAAACTCCCATAAGCGAAACCGTCTGCAAAAAGATTTCAGGCAAAAAAATGGCCGTCGTGCCGATTTTAAGAGCCGGAATCGGTATGGTCGACGGCGTTTTAAATATGATCCCCGCCGCGAGAGTCGGTCACATAGGGCTTTACAGAGACCCCGAAACGCTTAAACCCGTAGAATATTACTGTAAACTCCCATCCGATATATCGGAGCGCGACGTTATGGTGGTCGACCCTATGCTAGCGACCGGCGGGTCGGCTATCGACGCCATTTCTCAAATTAAAAAAAGAGGACCTAAACACATAAAATTCATGTGCATGATAGCCGCTCCCGAAGGGCTTAAAGCGTTAAACGAGGCTCATCCCGACGTGGACGTTTACATAGCCGCTCTTGACGAAAAATTAAACGAACACGGCTACATCGTTCCGGGGCTTGGCGACGCGGGCGACAGGATTTTCGGCACAAAATAAAATTCCCTCTCTCCTAATTTATGATCCAAAACAATTCTAACGCTAAAATTAAAGCGTCGATAGTCGGGTGCGGCAATATAAGCGGCAAGCACTTATCGGCTATTTCGTCGATTCCATACGCTGAAATCGTCTCCGTTTGCGACGTCAATAAGGAAAGAGCCCGGCTTAAAGCGTCGGAGTTTGGAGCCAAAGCTTTTTACGACTTCAACGAGATGATTTTAGCCGGAGGTTTCGACGTTCTTCATATATGTACCCCACATTACCTCCACTACCCTATGGCTTTAAAGGCTATCAAAAGGGGCGTCAACGTACTTTCCGAAAAGCCTCCCGCGATTCGATACGACGACGCTCTTGATATGTGCGAAAAAGCGCGTGAAAAAGGCGTTTTGTTGGGGACGTGTTTTCAGAACAGATTTAATCAATCGTCCGTCTACATAAAAAGCGCGATAAATAACGGGGAACTGGGCTCGTTAAAAACCATAAAAGGCTTCGTCACATGGCGCAGGGACGAAAGTTACTACCGCTCCGACGACTGGCACGGCTCTGTTAAAAAAGAGGGCGGAAGTTTAGTTATAAATCAGGCGATTCACACTTTAGATCTTATGGAATGGTTCGCCGGAAGCGACGCGGAAAGCGTAAAAGCGTCCGTATCCACAAAAAAACTCAATAATGTTATCGAAACCGAGGACACGGCCGACGCGCTTATTAAGTTTAAAAACGGCGTGGAAGGCGTGTTTTTCGGGACGCTTTGTTACGGTGAAAATTCGCCTGTTTTTATTGAGTTATTATTTGAAAAAGGAAAAATAACGCTTTACGACGATTTAACGGTTCTGCGGGAAGGCGAACGCCCTAAAATTATAGAACTCCAAAAATCAAAAGGCGAAAAGTCGTACTGGGGAAACAGCCATAACGAACTTATTGAAAATTTCTATGATTGTATAATCTCGGGGAAAAACTCCGATATACTATATGAAAGCGGCGTTAAGGTTATGGATATTATAGACAGGATCTACGATAAGGCGCGATAGTCAAGCCGCCTGTTTGCTTAAAGTTTTATGCGTAAAGAAACGAGGAAAAATATATGTCAATGGATTTTAAGAGAAAACTGCCGATACCTAAAGAAGTGAAAGAGCAGTATCCGCTGTCGCGGGAAATTATATCCGTAAAAACGGAACGCGACCGCGAAATTAAAGATATCTTCTTGGGAAAAGACGATAAATTCATACTGATAATCGGTCCGTGTTCGGCGGATCGCGAGGACGCGGTTCTTGATTATACTTGCAGACTTTCAAAACTTCAAGAGAAAGTTAAAGATAAAATATTCATAATACCGAGAATTTACACAAATAAACCGAGAACTACGGGCGACGGATATAAAGGACTTGTTCACCAGCCCGACCCTGAAAAAAAACCCGACACTTACGAGGGCATTTTGGCCATAAGAAGGCTTCACACGAAAGCTATCGAAGAGTCGGGACTTGTTTGCGCCGACGAGATGCTCTACCCTTCCGAATACAGATACCTTTCGGATATACTTTCTTATGTCGCTATAGGCGCGAGAAGCGTTGAAAATCAAGAACACAGGTTGGTTTCAAGCGGACTCGATATTCCCGTCGGTATGAAAAATCCGACTAGCGGCGATATTTCCGTTATGCTGAACTCGATAACGGCGGCTCAGCACAGCCACAACTTCATTTACAGAGGCTGGGACGTGACGACGAGCGGCAACCCTTACGCCCACGCGATTTACAGAGGGTATGTCAATAAGCACGGAAAGTCCATGCCAAATTACCATTACGAGGATTTAATGCTCCTCTTTGAAATGTATTCGGCGAAAAACCTTGAAAATCCCGCTTTGATAGTCGACGTCAACCACTCGAATTCCGGTAAGATGTACTTAGAGCAAATCAGAATCGCCAAAGAGATACTCCATTCCCGCCGCCACAGCGGAGACATTAAAAAACTCGTAAAAGGTCTTATGATTGAAAGTTATATTGAAGACGGCTGCCAAAAAATAGGCGAGGGCGTGTACGGAAAATCGATCACCGACCCGTGCCTGGGATGGGATAAATCCGAAAAATTAGTACTCGAGATCGCCGACCAGCTTTAATAAACAAAAAAAAGGAACGTTAAGGAGAAATCAAATGTCCAAAATAAAAACCGTTTGCAGAGTAGCTAAAGATTTCTTTTTGAACATCCCTGAACGGGGGGGGGGCAGAAGAGAATACCTTAAAGAACAGTCAAGAAACATACTCGAGATTTGCGAAAATGATTTAATTCATCTTCTGACCGATAAAAGAAAACTTAGGAACACGATAATTTTAATGAGCCATAACGATTTTGACTCAAACTGCTTTGCTTTTTACAACTACCTTGTAGAAAACGGCTATAACAAAAAATATAAAATCGTCTGGCAGCTTAGGAACAAATTAGACAGAAAACTCCCCAAAAACGTAACGTCCGTCCTTTATAACGAACGTTCCTTTAAAAGAAAATGGTATTTCAATACCGCGAAATTCATATTGTCGGACGGTAACGCCCTCGAAAAATTAAAGGACGACCAAATTAACATATATACGACCCACGGAATTGGATTTAAAGACGTAAGGGGTTATCTCGACGTAAACTCCACGGTCGATTACATTCTCTCCCCCTCCGTAAATTACGACCCAATTCAAAGAAAATCGTTCAACGCCGACAGGTTTCCCGACGTTAAAATGATTCACGCCGGTATGCCGTTTAACGACACGCTCTTTAGAGAATCCGATGAAATATCAAAAATAACCGATAAAAAATTCAATAAAACAATATTATGGACGCCGACGTTCCGTATGTTAGGCAAGAGAAACGACAGCAATATTGAACTTCCTCTCGGCATACCCGTAATAGATACTTTAGAGCAGCTGGAAGACGTAAACGACTACCTTAAAGAGCTAAACATTCTCCTCATTTTAAAGCTTCACCCGTTTCAAAATCTTAACTGCTGTAAAGACCTTAAAAGTTTATCAAATATAATTGTAATAAACGGCGGGGACGCGAAACTCCTCGGTCTTGACGTTTACAGGATGATGGCGGCGTCCGACGCGCTTATCAGCGATTACTCCTCGTCTTCCCTTTCTTACATACTCCTCGACAGACCGATGGCGTACTCAATTTCCGATATAAGAGATTACAAAATAGGCTTTATAATCGACAATTATTACGATTTTATGCCTGGAGAAAAACTTTACAGCACAGACGACTTGAAGAATTTTATTAAGAATGTTTACGAGGGCAAAGACACGCATAAAAAACAGCGCGAAGAACTCTGCGACTGGATTTATGAACATAAAGACGGTCAAAGCTGTAAGCGTCTCGCCGATTTTTTGGGGCTGGTTAAACCTAAATGATTTTGCTAAAACGCAACCGCACTGATAAAGAATATTACGCGCTAAAGATTTTGAAGAAACATTTTAATTATACTTAAAAGGAACTAAAATATGTCCATAATTCGCACGGAAGCCTATTATCGCTCGTCAAACGGCAAAAATATGAGCAGGGCGCTTATTTGGCGAGATACCGACTTAGAGCCCGTTTTATATTTTCAGATTTCTCACGACCTCTGCGACCATATAGGAAGATACGATAATTTCGCCAAATTTCTAGCCGGAAAGGGCTGCGTCGTCGCGGGAAACGACCACATAGGTCATGGCAAAACAGCCGGCGATTTATCGGAACTCGGCGATTTTGGGTCGCCCGACGCCGATATAAGAATGATAGACGATATGCATATTCTCCATAATATTATGGTGAAAAGATACCCGAATATCCCTTGTTTTCTTTTTGGGTTCGGCATGGGCTCTCTCCTTTCGAGGATTTACGCGTCGCGATTCGGAAACGAGCTTTCAGGGCTTATCCTTTCAGGCTCTTCTTACGTAAGCCCTAAATTGTCAAATCTTGAGGACTACTCTCTGCCGGTCGCCGACTTATTGGGCGGGGATAAGCTTTTTAAGGGTTTGGACGCTTTTAAATCGATTACATCCAAATACTACTTTAAGGAGGACGACGAGAACGCTTATTTGTCCCAGAGCGAAGACAACAGGTTAAAATCAGAGGACGATATGTATTTTGATTTTCCCATAACGAACGACAGCGCGGGCATTTTAATTAAAATTCTCATTAAAAGCTCCTCTTACGACGTCTTGGGAAATATACCGTCCGATCTTCCCATTCTCCTTAATTCCGGTGCCAAAGATCCTATAGGTCTCTTTGGAAAGAGCGTTATAAGCCTTTGCGATAAATTAGAAGAATTAAATAAAAACGTCGAGACGCGCCTTTATCCCGGTCTTCGCCACGAGATACTTAACGAGGACGACAATATTTATGTTTTTGAGGATATACTGTCGTGGATTTTTAAATCCATGGGGAATTAAATTTCTTCAATAGAGGGATTTCTGAGAAGGGAATAAATAAAATGAAAAAGTTATCGCTTAAATACGGCGAATTTACCGACCTTAAACGCGTCTTTTTAACCTCGGAAAACGGTCTTCCGGTAGAGAGCGTCAATTCAATAGCTTTTTCGGGAGACGATCTCTATATTACGGCTGAAGGCTCTTTGTACCGTTATGCCGGCGGGGAACTTAAAAAACTGCCCTTAGGGGCTGATAAAATTATAGAGGTCGGAGGGTCTGTATACATCTGTAAAGGCAATTCCCTTTACATTATGGAAAACGAAAACATTCGCGAAATTTCAGAATTTGACGCCCCCGTTATCGATATTTCAATAGGACTTGACGATTCTTTCTGGTTGATCACAGAGAAAACTCTTTACCTAAAAACCGAAGGCGGGTTTTCTGAAATTTGCGGTCTTCCTGAAAACACCGCGTGCCTCGCCGCCGTCGACAATAAAAGCAAATACGACGAGAGCGTCTATATTGGCTCCAAGACGGACGGTTTTATGTCGTTAAAAGGCAAACGCCGCCACTGGGGCGAACTTCTCCCGGATAATTCTGGCTGTCTTTCAAATTCCATTACAGCGGTTAAAAGAGACGTTTTCGGCTACCTCTGGGTCGCGAGCAAAAAAGGCGTGAACGTCTACGACGGCAGAAGCGTATGGTTTTCAGGCAAAGACGTTTTTAGCGTGCCGGACGGGTCGTTTAACGACATATATTTTGCTCCCGACGGCAAAAAATATTTCGCCGCCGACACGGGTCTTATAATTTTAAGCGAAGGAAAATTAAACTACTACTCATACGGCGTATGGCTTAAACATCCGAAAGTGACTTTAGTTTCGGCGAGTAAAAACGGCGCGGTAGCGGCCGTCACTCCAAGGGGAATCAGCGTAATAACGCCCGTGGTCGCGACGCTTGAAAAGAAAGCCGAATACTACGACAAAATGGCGGAAAAATATTACGTAAGAAAAGACGGCTACTGCGTATTAAGACGGCTTAAAAAGCAAGGCGACCTTGATTCCGGCGTATTGGAAAACACCGATAACGACGGACTTTTTACGGGTCTTTACTGTGCGAGCCAGTGCTTCCGATATAAAGCGACGGGCGATCCCCGGGCGCTCGCGAACGCGAAACGTTCTTTATACGCTCTTATAAAGCTTACCGAGGTTTCAGGCAAAAAAGGCTTTATCGCGAGAGCTATACGCTATAAAGATGAGCATAATTACGGAACGGGCAACCGGGAAGAATGGTGCCCTTGCGAAAATGATCCAGATTGCGAATGGCTGGGCGAAACCTCAAGCGACGAAGTTACCGGTCACTTTTACGCCTACGGCATTTATTACGATCTTGTCGCCGACGACGAAGATAAGAAAAAAATAGCCGAAACCGTAAAAAACGTGATAGACCATATAATCGAAAACGATTTTCATCTTTCTGACGTGGACAATATTCCCACGACTTGGGCGAACTGGAACCCCGCGTCTTTAAACGGCGACGACAGATGGTTTTACGAGAGAGGAACGAACTCCCTTGAAATACTCTCCTTTCTTAAAACGGCTTTCCACGTGACGGGCGATAAAAAATATGACGATATTTTTAATATGCTCATAAAAAAACATCACTACGGTATGAACGTTATGCGCTATAAAGCCGAGGACGCGCATATAGGTCATATCGACGACCAGCTTGACTTCGCCAATATTTACGCTCTTATAAAATACACCGACGACGAAGCTCAAAAAGAAATCTTTAAAATGGGGCTTACTCATCACTTTGCATATGAAAGAGTAGAGCGTTCGCCCTGGTTTAACATCACATACGGAGCTTTAACGGGTCAAAACTGCGATATAGAGGCCGCCGCTAAAGGACTGTCCGAGATGACTTTAGATCTCGTTAGATATCCCGCTTACAACAGCTACAGAAAAGATATTGTCTGGGACGACGAACAGGAAAAAATAGGACTTCCCAAACAACTGAAATACCCCGTCGAATACTACAACCGTCCTATGCACCACTACGACGGCAACCCGTTTTTGTGCGACGCCGGATGTGAAGAATTTGTCGAAACGTATAAAAGCAACGACAACAGGCTCGCTTTCCTGCCTGGGTCGGGCGGAGCGGACGGTATGAGCGCCGTCACGCCTTACGTATATCTTCTTCCCTATTGGATGGCGAGATATTATAATCTTTTAGAGGACTAAAATATATCGTCTTTACGTCTTTTTTTGTTATCGGAATGTTATTTTATGTCCGTTTTGCTGATTTTAAACTAAACGCGGAGTTTCCGCTTTATAATCTAAATGGGGTGTTGTTCTATGTCGCGGCTCGGCAAAATCATTAGAACGTTTTTAAATTTTGTGGTATCGGTAATTACCGTCGTATCCTCGTTTATGTCGCCTACGCCAAATCCGTCTGAAAAAGTTTCAGTCACAAGCGAGCGCGTCTATTCGATCGTCGACGCATACGTCTGCGGTCAGGGGCTCGATGTTTACGACGGATGCTACTACGCGTCGGGAGCTATCTCAAGCCTTAAAATCGGCGGTCTCGCGAAAATTGACATAACTACCGGCGAAGTCACGGACAGCAATATTCTCGCTCTCCCCCAAGAGTTTAGAGATAAAGACTACGATCACATAGGAGATATTTCCGTCCAAAACGGAATAATTTACGCCCCCGTCGAGGACAAGGCCGAAAAATATCCTCTCGTTCTCCTCTATAACGCGGACACCCTTGAGTATACCGGAAAGTATTACGAGCTTGACGCCACATATTTAACGGACGGCATACCGTGGTGCGCGACGGATGAAAACTACCTGTACGCGTCGCCTATCAACACTCCGAATAAAATCGCGGTCTATAATCTTTCCGATATGACGTTTTCGCACACAATCGATATAACCGAACCCGTCGACAGAGTTCAGGCGGGCGACGTATATGACGGAAAACTTTATTTAAACTGCGACGACGGCGAGAGTAAAAAGACTGTGTATTGCGTCGATCTTTCAACCGAAAAAACTTCCCTTCTCTTTGAAAGAGAACTTCCCGGTCTTAAAATGGAAACGGAAGGAATTTGCGTCACGGAGGAAAACGGCGAACTTGTTTTTCATATAGCCGATTACAATAAAGTCCTGTCCGTATTCATTAGAACATACAAATTAAAATAATTTAAAATTTTATACCTTAACCGCAGAAAAACTCGCCTTCGATTGGAACGGTTTCGCGTAAATCAGTTATTGGTATCAGACGTTAGATTGCAAAACATATAATTGCGGCGGCGGTTAACGGGCGGTAAATAGCGGATAACGTATAGCGATTAGCTGTTGGTTTTAGCGGTTGGCGATTAGGCATAAGGATAAGTTATAATAATTATCCGTTTTGCTGACTTCCGTCAGATAAACGCCGCCCGCTAAAAACGCGGGACGAACAACCGAATTTTTTATTAAATAAAATTGCGTCGGAAATTCTAAAGCGCAAAATCTAACCGCTGAACGCTATTCATAAACCGCTAAGAAGCGTAGAGCGCGGCTGGGATTTTGTAAACAAATACGCGAATGGCAACTCAAAATTATTAGTTCTACCCGCTGACCGCTGTTCAAACGTCTTAATAAAACTCTTCGTTTTACAATCTATCATTCAGATAGGTGATATTATGAAAATCAATGTAAATAACGCCCCCCCCCGTTTGAGAATTCATCTAAAAGTAATAAAAATCCGTTAAATCGTAAAATAATAATTTTAACGGTTGCGGTATTTGTATTTCTTTTTGCGATAAGTTATCTTTTCCCGCTTACGGGCGACGATATAATAGCTAAATACTCCCCTAAAGGCGGCAGTTTTTTAAGTATCCTCGATTTTATAACGGGTTCTAACGGTCGCT
>CAYUEV010000028.1:0-21333 GCA_964443825.1 uncultured Eubacteriales bacterium | reverse complement strand
AGCAGCAGATTTACGAATGCGAAATGCGCCTCCAGGATGAAAGCGGCGGGGGGGGGGCTGTTAGAAAAGTCGCTAACGCCCGATAAACAATAACTTTTCCCGCGCGGTTATTTGCAAGCTAATTACAGGCGGAAAAGTTATTATTAAAGTATGCGTTTTCAGCGTGTGTTTACATAGAATCACGTTAACGTTTTAAGGAAGAAAGATGAGCGGGTTGAGAGAGTGCAGGCGGTGCCTTCTTTTAAAGAGCGGCGAGCTTGACGCGTACAAATCTGTAAAAGAACATATTGAAAAAATACTTCCCCGCGACAAAAGGCGTGAGGAAGATTATAAAAAATGCCTGGAAATATGTGAAAACTGCGATTTTTTAATAAGCGGGACGTGCGTTAAATGCGGCTGTTATATTGAACTTCGCGCCGCGTTTAAAAACTCGAAATGTCCTATGAAACTTTGGACGAGCGAGCGGCGTCCTTAACGCTTAAAATTTAATATTTTGCGCCTTGATATGATACCATTCGTCCTCATAGAGAACAGTTACCGAGCCGTCGCGGTTCTCGGTGAGGCAGGAGTAGCCGAAAAAGCCTTTGTTCAGTTCGTGTCTTTTAAGCCACTCTATAGAGCCGTCTTTTATTCTGCCGACTATAATTACGCCGTCGCCGCGTTCGTTTACATTGCTTCCTAACGACGCTAAAACGAGGTCGCTCCCGTAATTTATAAAAGACGCCATGCAGTCTTTCGTGACTTTCCCCAAAGAGTAATCGTACTTAAAATCAGTCCAGTTTTCGCCGCCGTCAAAGCTCTCCGAGAAAGCTATGTAATTTTTGTCGCTTCTTGAGTAAAGCCTTAGTTTTCCGGGGAGAGAAACTATCTGCCCTTCGCTCGTTTTCCCGACCTCGTCCTCTTTCCCGATAGGGTTCGATCGTTTAAACGTATTTCCGCCGTCGTCAGAATATATAACGCTCGTCATCTCGTATCCGCGCGAATTTTCATAAACGGGAAAAATTATCCTCTCTTTTCCGTTTTTATCGGCAATAAATCCTCTTCCCGGACCTACTCCGAAAAACGACTCGTTTTCGTTTTTTACGTCGGGAGTGATTATTTTTAAAGGACCGAAAGATTTTCCGTTGTCGCGGCTTATTCTCACTCCCATATACATAGTTTTAAAAAGAGTGAGTTCCGCCCCGTCATAGAATACTTTCTGGTTTATTTTTTTGCCCGTACCGTTTTGCTCCATATAAAGAGGCGCTTTATTTTTATACAGGTTGTATTCTTCGTCTACCGAGTATTCAGAGGGGGAGTCGTCCAAAACGTTTAAAATTTCGGCGAACCCGTCTTTAAAAGAGCCTATATAATACTTAAAATTTTCGATATTTTCCCGTTTTTCAGAGTCCGTTAAGGCGAGGCGTTTTACGCCGTTTTTTTCTATAGACCCCGCGCCCTTTAAAGCGTCCCAGGGACCTGTGGAGCCCGGGAAGACGTCCGTTATAACAAAAATATCGCCGGTTTTTTTGGATTGTACGCAAGCGGGGTCTATAAAAGACGCGCTTTTTTTGTTATCTACGCCGTCGGGGAAGTCGTCGAAATGATTAAGTGCCCCGGTTTGCCAATTATCGTTACTGTAAAGAGATACCGCCGTGTCGAGATTGTTGGGGGAGTCTAAGCCGTGATTGTGCCTGACGTCGGCGAACGCTATTAAAGAGCCGTCGTTAAGGGTTGTTAAAGAGGGGATTCTATAGCATAAAGAGCCTAACGCACCGCGCTCGAAAGGGCAGGGGATATTTTTTATTTCCATGTTTCAACGTCAAATTTTAATTTCCGATAAATTGTCGGGCGTCATTTTTCTTTCGCCGTTTTCAATTTCTCTTATCATGTCGGTGAGCTGCTTATTGACGGGAGCGGGTACGGAGAGTTTTTCCGCCTCTCTTACAAGATAGCCGTTAAAAATGTCTATTTCCGTTTTTTCGCCCCTTAAAAGCGATTGAAGCGTAGAGGGCTTTACGTCGGCGTATTTAATTTTGCCGACCATTTTTACGACAATTTTACAAAGACTATTATAGGCTTTAGAATTTCCGAGCCTTAAGAATCTGTAGTCGAGGAGGAGTCCGTACTTGGGAACTTTTAACCCCATGGCGTCGGATATCGAGAGAGCTTCTCTCGCTATCGCCAAAAATAAATCCTGCGCTCTTTTGTCGTCTAAAATTTCCCCGAGCGTTTTGCCGGTTATAGCCGCCACCGCGTTAATACAGCAGTTGATTATAAGTTTTGAAAATTGCCTGGGCAAAAGATCCGTCGTGATTTTTGTCTTTACGACGCTTTTGTACATCGACTCAAGACTCGTGAGAAGAGGGGGGACGGAGCCGTCCAACATACCGATGTACATTTCCCCGCCGCTCGTCATATTGACTTCGGTTTCGCTTAATTTAGTGGCGCCGAAACCTATCATGCACCCGGCGGCGCGGCTTTTGCCCACGACATTGGAAAGTTCCTCCGTGCAAATTCCGTTTTGCATACCCATTACTATGGAATTTTCTTTAAGATACGGAAGTATACTTTCGGCGGCCTCCGTTAAATGATTGTATTTTACGCAAATTATTACAATATCGTATTTGTCTTTAATTTCCGAAGGACTGCCGAACGCTTCCGGATAAGCTTTATGATTTCCCTTAACGCCCGTTAAAGAAATCCCGTCTTTTTTAATTTTTGAAGACGCTCCCGGCGATATTTCAAGTACGTCGGTTTTAAAACCCGCGCAGTTTAATAAAACGGCAAGAGTTCCGCCGATAGCCCCGGCGCCGACTATAAGAGTTTTTATGCTTTCCATTTTTTCACCTGAAAAATCTAAAGCCCGCTTCCGATTTTAGTCCCCGGTAAGCGGGCTTTTCTTTACTCTATTGCTTCAAGTCTTCTTCTGAATTCCTCAATCTGTTCTTCCGTGAACATACCTTCCACAAACGGGAGAGCCATTTTCGCGGGGAAGGGTTTCGCTATTTCCTTCATAGGATGATCAAGAAGTTCAGGCGCCATTTCGTTCACAAGATCCATAACCTGAGGGTCTTCCATAAGATCGCCTATAAGAGAGTCGAACGAGTATTTTCCCATAAAATTACCACCTTTTTAGTTTTAAACGTTAAGTTATTAACAAATATTTATAGGTTAGAGCCTCTTTCAAGAGCCTCTATATCTATCTTGTAAAGCTCAGGGTTCTTTTCCGCGAACTTTTCCTCAATGTGCGACTTAAAGTCGTCTTTCGTGACGATAGGCGAAACGGTCGTTAAAGCGCCTATCATGACGATATTGGCGCATTTCATGCTGCCCAACTCGACGCATATGTCGTCGGCGGGAACGGCTACCGCTTTAATGTCGGTTCTTTTTATTTCGGACATTACCCTGCTTGAGTTATAAACTAAAATTCCGCCCGGCTTTAAGTTCATGATAAATTTTCTATACCCCTGCTCGTTCATGGCGATAAAAATATCGCAGTTTTTAGAGAGAGGCGAGATAATTTCTTTATCGTCTATTACGACGGTGCATTTCGCGCTGCCGCCTCTTTGCTCAGGACCGTACTCGGGGAGATAAGTCGCTTCTCTGCCGTTCGACACTGCGGTCATGGCGAGCATCGTCCCTATGCTCATAACGCCCTGACCGCCTGAACCGGATACTACTATAGTCGTTTTCACTGTGTTTTCGCCCCCTTGTCTTTATAAACGCCGGGTACGAAATAAGGTATCGTATTGGCGTTCATGTAGTCTATGGTTTGGAGAGGGGAGAGTTTCCAGTTAGTGGGGCAGTTTGTTAAAAGCTCTATAAACGTAAAGCCCCTGCCCTCTAATTGGTATTTAAAAGCTTTTATAATCCCGTTTCTCGCCTCTATAACGCCTTTTGGAGCGTTAAGAGCGTACCTGGCCACGAAATAAGGCGCTTCCAGGTTTGAAATAAGTTCGCACATTTTAAGAGGATAGCCCGTGGTTTCGGGATCTCTGCCGTCCCTTGAAGTAGTGGTTTTCTGCCCCACCAGCGTAGTGGGCGCCATCTGACCGCCCGTCATGCCGTAAGTTTGGTTATTGGCGAAAATTACCGTAAAATTCTCGCCTCTGTTGGCGGCGCTCATAATCTCGGCAAGACCTATAGCCGCTAAATCGCCGTCGCCCTGGTACGCGAAAACTAGCCTGTCGGGAGCGCATCTTTTAAATCCCGTCGCGACTTCCGACGCTCTTCCGTGAGCCGCCCCTATCATGTCGCCTTTCCAGTAAGCGAGATTTAAAGTGGAGCAGCCTACGGGGAGAATGTGCATAGCCGTTTCGCTCTGCCCCACCGCGTCGACCGCTTCGGCTATAATTTTTGTCGCCGTGGAGTGCATACATCCCGGGCAGAATCCGCTTGGAGTAGACATTATACAACTCGCTCTTTTATATGAAGGCATTATTTATCCCCTCCCGCGACAATTTTTTTGATTTGGGCGTATGTGTCTTCGTCGTTCATAAGTATCCCGCCGGAATGACCGATTTCATAAATCGGGACGCGGTCTTTTACTTCTAAGGCTATATCGTCTCTCATTTGAGCCGGTATCGCGAGTTCTATATCGATTATGCCTTTTACTCTTTCGTAATCAAGCCCTCTTAAACTCTCTTTGGGGAACGGGTAAAGGGTAATAGGTCTTATCATTCCGACTTTATAGCCCTCTTCGCGAAGTTTTAGTATCGCTTCCTTAGATATTCTCGATGTAATCCCGTATGCCACTATTACGTACTCGGCGTCGCTTGTTAAAAATTCCTCGACTTTAACGTCGTTTTTCTGCCACGACTCGTACATTTTAGCTCTTTGCTTGTTTTCGAACTCCAGGAGCATCTCGGGGTACACGGGCGTTAAAGCTCTTGGGGAGCGTTTTTCGCCTTCGTATCTTTTAACGTTCCAGGCGGCCGTTTCCTTGCCGGTAAGCTCTTTCATGGGCGGCAGTTCGACCGTTTCCATTATAGCCCCTAAACAGCCGTCAATAAGCATAAGAACGGGATTTCTGTCTCTTTCGGCGTAATCGAAAGCGTCGTAAGCGAGATCTACCGCCTCCTGCACCGTCGCGGGGGCGAAAACCATAAGTCTGAACCCGCCGTGACCCATAGCCTTAGTAGCCTGAAGGTAATCCTGCTGAGCGGGCTGGATAGAGCCTAAACCCGGACCGCCTCTGCTGACGTTTACTATAAACGCGGGCAGCTTTGTGGACGAAAGATAGGATATGCCCTCCGTTTTAAGGCTGACGCCCGGCCCCGACGAGCTCGTCATGGCTCTCGTACCGCCCGCGGACGCGCCGTAGACCATGCTTATCGACGCGACTTCGCTCTCGCCTTGCACAAACTGCCCTCCGACTTCCGGAAGCCTCCAGGAGAGATATTCGGGTATTTCGTTTTGAGGCGTAATAGGGTATCCCGCGAAAAACCTGCATCCGCCCCTGACGGCGGCCTCGGCCACGGCCTCGCAGCCTTTCATTAAAATTTTCGCCATACGCTTACGCCTCCTCGGGGATTTCTATGGCGCCCTCGGGACAAATCGTCGCGCAAAGGGCGCAAGACGTGCATTTTGAGGAGTCTTTGACAACGGGGAAGAAGAAGCCTTTTCTGTTTCTCTCTTTTCCCAACTCAAGAATCCCCATAGGACAGTACTTTACGCAGAAAGAGCAGCCCTTGCACATAATTTCGTTAAGCTTTATCATGTGGTTTACTTCCTAACTGATTTTTTTGCCGTTTATTACTTTTACGTTCCCCAAAGAGCCGAACGATAAAAGCCCTTCGACGGTATCCTCGGTAAAGGTGAACTTAGCGTCTATGTCTAAGGTTTTAGCGAGTATTTTGACCTGCGCTTTTCCCGTGAGAACATTGTCGCCCTCTTCCTTAATGTCGAGGATTTTGAGTTTAAAACCCTTAAATTGATCCGGCAGCTTAATGTCGAGATCGTACTTGCCGTCCTTGTCGGCTATCGTGAAACTTACGTCTCCGTTTACATACTTTGACGAAAGCTCCGCTTTCCAATTTCCAATTCCTATCATATAGACCCTTCCTTTATTTTGTGTTTAGAATTTGTAAATTTTTAAGCGTTTAAATTTTAAGAGTTTAAATATATTCTTTTAACTCTTTTCTGCTCTTAATGTTTAATTTGTTGAAAATGTTCCTTAAATGCGAACGGACGCTGTTTACCGAAATTTTTAAAAAGTCGGCTATTTCGGTATTTGAAGCGCCGCTCGCCGCAAGGGACGCGACGTTTTGTTCCGCCGGGGCTAATAAGTCGGATATTTTGCCGCCCGTAATCTCGTTGTGGACGTGGACGAAACTTTTACGGTATTTCCCGGAAAGTTTTAATATTTTTTTGTATTCCGAGGGGTAATCGTATCTTAAGCATCTTTCGAGCACGCCGAAAAGGAGCGATCTGTACTCGGCGAACGGCAGTATAAATCCGTCCGGCAACGCGGTCTCCCACGCGCTTTTAAAGTAGCGTTCGGACTTCGCCCACTCGTGTCTTACGGCGTAGCCTCTCGAAATTACGAGGTTGAGAAGAATATCCTGTATCGGGCTTTCCCCGTCGCCGAAAACAAGCGAAGACTCGGCTATGCCTATGGCTTTCCCGGCGTCGCCCGTGTTTATAAGGTAGCACGAGTAGTAATAGAAGAAAAGCTGTCTTAAATCGTAAGGCACGAAAACTTTATCGACGTTCTCTTCCGGTATGACGACTTTAGAACACGCGTTCATTTCTATATTCATTCTGACGATAAAGGCGTTGTCCGAAACGTTGTCAAAGGCGTTTTTAGCGGGAATTATATTTTTTTGGGCGCGTTTGCCGAACCTTAAAGCGCAGTTTTGCGAATCGTTATATATTCTTATAAAATCCCACGGTCTGCCTGAAAAAAGGGCGCAATCCGGCATAAAATATTTCCCCGCCGCCGCAGACGACGCGGAAGGAGTTTTAGCGATAACGGAAAAACTTTTCTCCGCCGCCCTTATTTCGCCTCTATAGAACGAAAGCTCCGAAAGAGCGAAATCTCTTTTTAAGCGATCGTCCGAGGACAGACAAAATTCCTTTGCCTTTCCGACCGGGAATTTGCCGGTAGTAAGCGTGAAAGGGGATTTTAGATCATGGGGATTGTTCATCGGTTTATTAACGTAAGTCTCCGGCGCGTAAATTTGGATGGATGGATTTACCCGTTTTCGTTTTGTATTTTTGTTAAAAGGATATTCACGGTAAGTTTTATAAACCGTAACATCCTGTGATTATACTCTTAATTGCAGTAAAAATCAATAGTCTGATTGAATCATTATAAGGATCATTTTTCGATAGTCTTAAAAAAATAGTTTTAAGCTGATGAAATAAGCGTTTTTCTTTGATAGAATATTGTAGACAGCGCGTAAAAATGTTAAAGGAATATTAACGGGGAATTATATGGTTTCCTCAAATTAAAAAATTACGGAGGGTGTTTTTTTATGGTTGAGCCTGAAGATATGAGCTGTTACGACTACTACAAGGCGTGTACTGAGGAATATGGGGAATACTATTGCCAGCAGCATCTCGGTAAATGGTACAAGAACACGAAAATTATCAGCGACATAGACGCTCTCGCTGCGTATATGAGAATAGAACTCGGTCTTCAGCCGGGCGACGTATACTCCGTTTTTATGCCGAACACCATAGAGAGTATCGTGGCTTTTTACGCTCTTAACAAAATAGGCGTCATAGTAAACTTTATTCATCCTCTTCTTCCCGCCGACGCGGTGGAAGAAAACGTCAGAGAACTTCACTCAAAAGGCATAATGGTACTTGACGTTCTCGTTAAGGATTACGTCGAAATGATAAACGAATTAAAAATACCCTGCCTTGTGTGCCGCGTGGGCGATTACGGCAATTTTTTGGCGAGAGGGCCTTTATACGCGGGCGAGGGGATTATCAGAAAAATTTTACCTAAGTTAAATAACAGCGACGAGTATTTAAAAGCCTTGAAACGCTTCAGAAAAGCGAGAGTTAAAAATCATTGCGACTGCGACAAACCCGCCGTATACTTAAACGGCGGCGGCACTACCGGCAAAGCCAAGACTATAATGCTCTCTTCAAGGGCTATTAACCAAATGGCTTACAGGATCTCTAAAATCGACAGGATTCGCAGGCCGGGTTACGAGGCTGAAATTATAGTTCTCCCGTTTTTCCACTGCTTTGGTCTTTCTTTAGCTATGCACATGGCTATGTGCAACGGCGGAAGGCTTATACCCGTAATGTTATTTAACGCGAAACTGGTAAACGGTCTTATGCGTCATAATAACGTCGTCGGCATGGGAGGCATCCCTCTTATGTTTAAAAAGATGATGGAAGAAAAACATTTTGACAACAAGTGCCTTAAAAAAATTCGTTTGGCTTTCTGCGGCGGCGACGACGCTCCTCAAACTCTTCTCGACGAATTTAACTCTTACCTTGAAAAATGGGGCGCCGAGGGGAGATTAAGACAAGGCTACGGTTTAACCGAAGTCGGTTCGGCCTGCTGCACTTGCACAAACACTTTATATAAACCAAACTCCGTCGGAAAGCCTTTTGAAAGCATTAAAATGGAGATATGGGACGACGACGGCAATCCATTGCCGAACGGTCAAATAGGCGAAATCGCGGTGGCCGGTCCCACTCTTATGCTTGGCTACTACACTGACGACGGTCACACAGGCGAGGGTCTTATTGAAAAAGACGGCGAAAAGTGGGTCAGGAGCGGCGATCTCGGTTACCGCGACGACGACGGATTCTATTACTTCTCCGGCAGAAAAAAGAGAGTTATAATAATATCCGGTTTTAACGTCTACCCCAGCGACATGGAAAAGAAACTTCAGGAACTTGACTTTGTGCACGAGGTGTGCGTCGTGAAGGGCTTCGGGCAGGACAGGAAGCCGCTTATCAGGCTCTTTGTGTCGTACAGCAAGCACGGCGACCGCCAAGAGTACAAAAAAATTATGCTCGACTGCATAAGATCGAATTTCTCAAAATACTCCGTGCCCCGCGAAATAGTCGAAATCAACAAACTTCCCGAAACGCCTCTTATGAAAATCGACTACAGAAAACTCACTCAGGACTCTCCCGACGACCCCGTCTACACCCCGCCGGAGCATGAACAGAAGAGCTTAATCTAATTGCTATTAACCGTCGCTTTAACCGCCCGCGTCCGCCTAAGCGGCTCCCGGCGGTCGGCGATTGACGGATGATAATTGGCGAAGCGGTCTAAAATCGTGTCCGTAATTCTGACCGTCGACCGCTAATTGCTAAACGCTGAAACGCGGCGAGCGGAAAATTAAATTTATATTGACTTAGGCGGCGGAATTTTACAATATACGCGCGGTTGACGGTATTGAACCGATACGCGGCGCGTAAATGGGCGGGATTAAAATATTTTTGAAGCTCCTTTTTAGGGGCTTCATTTTAAAGGCGCGATATTCCGATAAAAAAGCCGCGGTCGCACTTTTTATAAAATCAATATCGTCTTGACTTTCCCGATGATAAAATAATGAAAAATAAAGAAACGGACGGCAAGGTGCTTCGCAACCGTCCGTTTTTACGATTTTCCTGATTTCAAAAAAAATCCGTCCGTCTATTGGATTGTACTAATATTTTCAAAATACGAAAAACACAAGGAAATCAAGCGGCTCAAAATCCAAAAATACGGCGAGCGCAACGCGATACGTTTTGGGAATGTCTTAAAAAAGACGCGGCGCGAAAGTAGTTTTCTTCGACATATTTAGAATACGCGAAGAGCTTAAACAAAAGACGGCGAATTAGGCTTTGGGCGCCGAACATTAGATTGTAAAACATAAAGTCTTCTACGGCGGTTAGATAACGACCGACGATCAGCGGGCGGCAAAGCGAACGGGTTTATAAATTATCCCCGGAACTAACCGCTAACCGCCAATCGCCGAACGCTATTTTGGCCGTTAAAGAAGACTTTAATTTATTTGGAATGAAATTTACAGCGAAAACTCAAGCGTCTTGATCTCTCCCGCGTTAAATTTTACGGTCTTTGATTCGGAGCTTAACGGGGAGGATACTTTTAACGTCTGACTTATATCCGATAAAATTTTCACTTTTATTGTTTTTCCGTTTATATCCCAAACAAGGCTCTTTATCTCCGCTCTCGTTCTCGTCCTAAGTCCCGTAATCTCTCCTTTTTCAAATCCGCTTTCGGGCAAAGCCGGAAGAAGCTCTATCTCGCCTGTGTTGGAGTATACCAGACTTTCGTTTATTATTCCTAAATAGCCTATGGAAAAGTCGGTGCAATAGCAGCTGCCCCTGTCGTAGTCGTGGTTCGTCATAAAAGAGTTGTAGTAAATTTTATGGTTCATAAGATTAAGAAGCGCGTCGGTAAGGCTCTTGCTGTCTTTTAATCTCGCGGCTATTAAAGAGCGGTGGACGAGAGCGTGGCTCGCCTCGTTTTCGCTTTCCCTGTTTTCTATAGCTTTTAAGCACGCGTTCTTAAGGTCTTCGTTGTTTTGCGTTTCGTCGAGAGGCCAGACGCAGTAAAGGTGACTTAAATGACGGTGTTCGTTGTTTTCGTCAAAGCTCTTGCACGCCCACTCTTTTAACGCTCCCGTTTCGTCGTACAAGTACGGCGGGAGTTTTTTAACGAGTTCTTCCCATTTTGACGTGTTAGACGCGGGATTTACGTCTTTCGCGACTTTAACGAGCATATTAAGGCAGTCGCGGCAGGCGGCTATGTCTATGGCGGTATTGGCGGTAGAGGGACTCGGGTAATTTGACGGGTTGTTTTCGGGGGAATATCCGGGCAAAAGGGCGTATGTTTCGTCTTCTTTAAGATTCTTTTTTCCTTTTTCGTAATGGATATTTCCGGCGGAATCCGTGTAGTATTCGGGGCTTGTCATCTGTTCCCAGTAATTCGCGGCTTTAGTTAAAAGGGGAAGAAGTATTTCCTTTTCAAGGTCTAAAGCTCCTCTTTTCTTAATAGCCTCAACGCTTTCGTCGGTAAGATCCTCCTCGGTAGGCGAAAGAACGGATTTTAACGAGTTTAAATCAAATTCGGAGCTTAAGGGAATTTCTATGTTTCCATATGTTAAAAGCGTTTCATAAAGGGGCTTTAACATCCAGGAAGTCCCCGCGTTCCAGTATCTGAACGGGTACGGGTAACAGGTTTCCGTTATAACGGCCTTATCGCCGTCGGCGTTTACGGGAGCTTGAATCGCGTCTTTATAACCGTGTGTCGCCAAAGCGTTTTCTTCCCAGTCGGGCGCCTGTCTTAAAATAAAGTAACAGTACCCTATGGGGGCGATACTCGCGTTGCCGGAGTTAAGAGAGGACGTTTGCAAATTTACGTTAGCGTCCATAGTGTATTTGCTGCCCCAGCCGGGATTCCACTCTCCCGTCCACATTCCGTAAAGTCTGCTTGTCGCGTATCCGCCGGAGCATATAAACGCGTAACGTCCCGCGTAATAAGCTCTTTCGGCCGTCGCGGGGTCGATTTTATTTTCGCCTTTTTGACCTTTAATGAGTTTTTCGTTAGGTTCTTGACTGTTTCCCCCTTCCAAGTGAAGAGTTACTTTGTCAAATTGCTCTTTATGAATATCCGTATGTTCTTTTAACGCTTTATCATAATTAAACTTACCGTTTTCAGCGTATTTTTCGGCTACGGCTTTTGTTCTCCCGTAGAGATTGTCCAAAAGCTCAAACGAGTTTTTACTCTGGAAATCGGCGATAGACCCCATATCGCGCGTCCTGTCGGATACCGTTATAAGGTAAACCGCGTCCGCGTCCGTTATTTTTAAGGCGGGATTGCCCTCGCCTTTATACTGCGCGTCTTTTACTTCTTTTCCCTCTACTTTTTCCTTTTTGCCGTTTTGACAAAAAACATAAGTTAAAGTCGCGTACCCTCCGTTTTTAAGCTCGCTGTTTTCATACTCCGGGTAATGAGCAATAAAGCTTAAATAACTTAAATCGTCCGATAATATTTTTTTATACGCCATATCGTTTTCGCTTCCGTCGCCGTAATTCGCGAGGACGGAAATATTATCGAAAGACAGAGTTATATTGACTTTTTCGTTTTCAGAGGATTTTTCTATTTTCGTGATAGTCGCGTTATCGGCTCTCGACGAAAACGTGGTTCTCTTCCATTCGCCGTTTTTGTCTTTGTATTTTACGCCCGTTTCAGCCGTTTCATAGTCGGTAAAGCGCATATATTTCTTAGCGATATGTCTTTTTGACGAAATTCTTAAACATCCGGCGGGATGAAAAGAGTAAACGTCGTCGTAACTCGCGTTATCGACTATGTCCTCGCCTTTTACTATGCTTTGCTTTACGCTTTCAAGCTCGTCGGAGACGACGGGGCAGTTTCTCACGTTCTTGTTGGGCATAATAAAGTGAATGTTTTGGTATATTAAAGTGTCGCTGTAGGGGGAGCCGCTTTCTATCACGCCCTCGAGACCGTTTCCCGAAATCATGCCGTGCCGCCATGAATCGGTACTGTTCGTTTTCGATTCGTAAACTTCCTCATACGAAGTACTGTATGAAATTTTGTTTTCATTCGAAAATACGCCTGAAATATCCGCTTCTCCTCCGACAACAGACGATACGAAAGCCAAGAAGCCGCAAAAAACGCGATAGAAAAATCCGCTTACTTTACTGAACATGACGCACGCTCCAAAAGATTATTTAACTCATCACTTATTTTATTATACATATTTTTAAATTTCGCGCAATATATCAAGGCTAAATTTCTATTTTATGTGTAAAGTATATAAAAAAAATCAGTGAATTTGTAAGTAGTCACAATTTTTTAATATCATCATTGAAATTTTATCCTCTAAGTCATATAATATAGTAATAAAAGTGGCTTTTAATTAAATATATCTCTAATAACGGGTTAAGGAAATGGGTCGTCGCGTTTACAATTCAATGAAAAAGGGTCTTGAAGGGCTGATTGATTCCGGGAAAACGTCTGTTCCCGGCGGGGGCGATCCTCTCGTCCTTCCAAAGGACGCCAATCTCAACGTGCTTTTGTGGGGCGATCCGCAGATTTCCCTTCTCTCCCCTTACAGAAGTTCAAGAATTTACAGCGCGCGCCTCGACGTAAAAAACTCAAATCAAATCTTTGACGCGCTTGTAATTTTAGGCGACGTCACCGAGTACGGAACCGTGTCGGAGTATAAGTTTACAAAAGACCTGTTGTCGCCCGTTGCCGGCAATTTTAAGAATATTTTCGCCGTGTCGGGCAATCACGATATAAGATTAAGACCGCACGTAACTCAAGTTAAAAGATTTTCCTCTTTTTTAAGAGAGATCGAGAACGGCAGGCCGAATCCTTTCGATAGATTTTGGTTTTCGCGCAGAGTGAACGGCTATAAGTTCATAATGATGGGTTCCGACGCGAGTACTTTTGAGGCGTCTTATTTAAGCGAAAAGCAGCTTTCGTGGCTTGACGACGAGATTAAAGAAGAGCAAGGCAAGCCGGTGTTCGTTTTTAATCATCAGACGCTTAAAAGAACAAACGGGCTTCCCGAGTCCTGGCTCGGAAAAGGCGACTGGAGAGGCTCCGTAGGTCTTCAGTCGAAAAAACTTGAAAACATATTCAAAAAATACAAAAACATAATCTTTATAACGGGTCATCTCCATTATACCACGAGCGGTTTTACATACGAGGATCGCGGCTCGTATAAAGCTCTTTCGGTTCCCACGACGGGAGTCGTGAATCACGGCGAAAGCGGCGAATACACGGAAGAGTATATTTTGAGCGCGTTTGACGATAAGATAATCGCGAGATCGAGGGTCGCCGGAAAAGGAAAATACAAAGACAAAAGCGTTCCTAACGCCGAAATTACGATTAAAATAGAATAAACACAGTCCTTAAAGTGATTTTTAGCGGATTTTTGATTTTAACCGTCCGCTTATCAAAATATAGTACAGAGGCGACTATTATGAAAAAAAAGCAGAATACAAATCTTGACAATCCGAAAAAGTATGTCGGGAAAGGGGAGCTTTGGGCGTTCGCCATAGGCAGCCTGGGTCAGGGTATGGTTTACGCCATGATGTCCAGCTACATAAGCGACTACTACGTAAACGTACTCCAGCTTCCTCTGATGTTCGTCCTTCTTTTAATGCTTTTAGCTAGGGTCTGGGACGCTATAAACGATCCCCTTATGGGTATGATAGTCGACCGAAACACCACAAAATGGGGCAAGATGAAACCCTATATTTTATTCGCGGCGATTCCTATCGCGGTTCTTACGTTCCTCATGTACTTAAGCCCCAACCTTTCCCAAGGACCTCTTATGGTATACTCCGCCATAGTTTACGTGTTGTGGGGTATGTTCTATACGATGGCGGACGTGCCGTTCTGGAGTCTTCCCAACGTTTTAACTCCAAGCCCCGACGAGAGAAACTCCATAGTGTCCTTTACAAAGATATTTAACTCCATAGGCTCGGCTCTTCCCGAAGTATTCTTTTTCGCCGCGGGACTTCTTCTTCCCAAAATAATAAGCACGGCCGACCCGATAGCCTACAACAAGAAAAAATACCTTATTATTTCTATCGCCGTAATAGCCATAGGAATGGTTCTTTACGTAAATACTTATTTCCATGTAAAAGAAAGAGTCAAACCCCCTATAACCAAAAGAAAGCCCGGCGAACCTTCTCAGTTAAGCAGGATTTTCCACTGCAAACCGCTTCTTCTCGTAATACTCATGGGCGTTTTTTCATCCGGCAGATATATGATTCAAGCGGCGGCTATACACGTCGCCAGATACGCGTTTTATATAGGTCCCGATTTGACCGGCATGACTCTTAGCGAAAAGACGGCGGCCATAGACGCGTCCGTTTCGATAGTCAAAACAATTTTCCAGGTGTGCGCTATAGTAGGTATGTTCGGAGCTACTCTCTTTATGCCGTACCTTATGAAAAAGTTCGACTACAAAAAACTCTTAATATCGACTTGCTTGGCCGGATTCGTTTCCAGTATCTTCACAACGCTCATAGGCTGGTTTACAAATAACCTCTACGCCTGCATTCCCTTTATTTTGATTTCCTGCATACCTTTAGGAGTTATAAACACAATATCGATAGCTATGATTTACGACTGCCTAGACTACATGGAACTTACCACGGGCTTTCGCGACAACGCTTTAGGCTCGGCGTGTCAGGGATTTATTAACAAGTTAGGTTCGGCTTTATCGACTTGCGGCATAGTCGTTATGTATATGGCGATAGGCTTTAAGCCGGATCAGATGCTCAGCACGCAAAGTATAGTCGCCGCGACGGAACTTACAAGAGGGCAGAATTTCGCGATGTTCTCGTTAGTTTCGGTAATACCCGGCATAAGCCTTCTCCTTTGCGCCATCCCGATGTTCTTCTATAAGATTTCAGGTCCGTATAAAAAGCAAATGCAGGAAGACCTGGCCGCCGCCCGAAAAGCGAAAGGTTTCGTAACGGAAGAATAATAAAGAATAATAAAACAAACGAACTCCCGCGGTCAATCCCGCCGGGAGTTTTTATATGAGGGCATTAGACGACAGAAGACGCCCGCTAATTCCTAGAAAGCGCCCGGGACGAGCGTTACAAAGATCCGAACGTTGAGAAAGTAAGAGTACTGGGAACCTTAGACTTAAAGACATGCTCCTCATGCGGCGACATGGACGGGAAGATACTCGCGTTAAGCGAAAGCAAAATCGGAATAAATCCCAACTGCCGCCGTATTACAACCCCATACTTCGACGATATGGACAAATACGGGGAAAGAACAGCGAAGGACAACGAAGGGAAGACGTTTTACGTTCCCGCGGATATGACTTACAAGGAGTGGGAGGGAAAACTTGACAACGGCGGCGGGGATGGTATAATTAAATTCGGTAAACAATTTGGGAAAAATCGGCAAATATGCGCAAGATTACGGTCTCGACCCATCAAAATCGGACGATAGAAAGACTGTGAATAATATCACAGACGAGATATATAACTTTTCGGACGAAGTGAGAACCGGTAGATGGAGAGGGTATGACGGAGACGTTGATTTTAGCATAAAAGGCGACGACGTAGTAGTTAGCCGGAGAAGCGTGTTTATAACAATTTTGAAAGGAAGAGTCTCCAGCGGCATGGTTAAGAACGCAAGAAAGCGAAAAATTTAATCGGTTTCGGGCGCCGGCACAGGAAGAAGCCAAAAGCAGGATAGCGTTTTCTTTGGAGACCGCGGGGAGGGTCGCGATTTTGAAACCTCCGACTCGGAAGGCGAGGATTGTGGAGCGAATATATTGTTTTTGCCATATGGCATAAAACAGGCGAAAAAATTCAATCGAATTTAAACATTTTTGATTAAAAACAGTTCAAAATCAAGACGGTTAAAAAGGTCGGTCGCTTTAGCGGCTCGGATAATTCAAATCAAAAAATACAAATATTTCGTATTGCTTGAGGGGTCAATATTTATGGAACGCAAATACAGACTTAAACTGACAATTTCAATATCGTTAATTTTTATATTGTTGTGTTCCGTATTGTTTATTTTTCAAATTAAATTTGGAAGTATAAACGCGCCTCGTATTGTTTACGCCGTAATTTCCGTAAATAATAGCGATAACGATTTTTTTGTTATTAAAGACGCTCGCTCGAATAAAAAATCAAGCGACGGCAACAGTGAAGAACCGTTTTTCGCGAATCCCAAAAAAGTAGTAATCGCGACGCCGGACAGCGATTATAATTTTAGCGATTACGTTAAATCAATAGGCTATGATATAGTGGAAGATAAACAATATGGCAGTAAAATCGTTATTGAAAAAGACGGTAATAAAGAGGAAGTTTTTATTTCATCTAATCTATATTATAGCCTTTGGCAATGGTATTAGCAAGACGCGCGACAGACAGTGCGCGGTACTTGAGAAGATGAAGAAAATATCAGAAAAACAAAAGATTGTATTTTTATAAATATGTCGTTGCCTGATGAAAAAACGAAGACATGGCGGAAATTTGACGAGAGCTGCGCAATAGCTCAAAGTTGGCGGCGTTTGACGATTGGCAGAGGGCGATTACTATAATCAATCCGCCGCTCCGACCAATAATAATCGTTAATCGCTGTTTACTCCGGCTATCCGCTCCCAAAATATTATGGCAGAATCAATCGTCTTCAAGGTTTAATATTTAATATCCGGCGTCTAAAATCTTAACAGCGTGAAATTACAAAAAAAATAAGCCCCGCCGTGCCGTTCCCTCGCCGATAATAACCTGCTTATCAGCAGGTGGGCGCCGCCCATTGCCTTCGAGCTCCCTGCGTCCGCTAAAAAGCGGGAGGTCTGCATTCCCGGCAACGGAGCAAATGCTCCCTAAAAAAAGTGTGTTGGGTTAATATAAGCGAAGGTTATCGAACACAGCAGGAATTTTTGTAAGATAATTATTCCTCGAATTCGTATCTGTCTGAGAGTCTTTTTTCAAACGCAGCGCCGACGCGGTCAAATTCCTCGTCGTCTTCTATAGGAGCGAGATAAACGTCGTCGCCTTCATATTGCCTTAAAAGAATTATAAGTTCGTCGTCCTCTTCGGCGATTTCATCGTCGTCGTAAACCGCAACGAGGGCGACGTATTCTTTATCGTCCATATAAAGCTCGTCAAGCTGTTCAAACGTGTGCTCGACGCCGTCCTCGTCGACTACGCTCACTATTAAAGGTTCTTCGGGCGTATCTTCTGAATTATCTTCAAGTCCGTCGTCGTAGTCTTTATTTGTATCGTCGCTCATTGTGCAAATGCTCCTCAAACAGCGTTTCCAGTATATCATAAATTGTAAAAATTGTCAATATAAATTTTGAAAATGTGATTTAAGACAATTCCGCTTTCCAGTAGCAGGAAAAGCTCTTTCTTGACGGGACGTTTTGAATCGCGTCTTTATTGGAAAAATCATCGTTTCTTTCGTGCGAGTCGTTTATGCCCCACCACGGCTCAAGGCAGACGAAAGGCGCTTTTGGTTTCGACCATATCCCCAAATACGGGCTGCCTCCGTAGTCGAATTTAACTTTAAACCGTCCCTCAGCGCTTTCAAGGATAACGTAAGATGAACGCATATCTCCGAAAATCAGAGCGTCGTTATTAAAAATACCGTCTGTTATTTCAATTTTACGGCTATGCTTTAAAACGGGAACAGTTTCGCCCGTTCTTAAACATTCTTTATCGATTACGTTAGTCGAAAGATTTTCATTTTTCTCAAATAGTATATAATCGCCGATACTACAGTTAAAGGCGGGATGCGCCCCAATGGAAAAATACATTATGCGGCTTGTTTTGTTCACTACGGTGTGAGTTACTTTGATGGAGTTGTTTATAAGCTCGAAAGTTACGTAAAGCTCAAATTCGTATGGGTAGATTTTAAGAGTACCAAAGTCTGATTTTTGAAGAAGAGTGATTTTATCGCTCTCCTTGCTGTAAAGAACGCTTTCTCTTCTTCTGAAAAACCCGTGCTTTTCCATGTCGTACTCTTTGCCGTTGAGGCGGTACTTGTCGTTTAAGACGCGACCTATTATCGGGAAAAGCACAGGCGACTGACCTTGCCAAACCGACGGGTCGCCCTGCCAGAGGTATTCTCTGCCGCTTTCGTTTAATATTAGACTCGTAAGTTCCGAGCCTTTTGTTTTTACAGAAGCTTTAATAAATTCGTTTTCAATAGAATAAATCATAATAAATCATAAACCGCTCCGTTTTAAAATCTAAAAAATTACGGCGAAAAACGAAAACTACTTTTTTACGGCTGAAAAATAAGACTTATCGTCGACGGGTTCAAGCCACTCGTTAGAGGTTTCCTCTCCGGGGACTTCAATAGCCAAATGACTGAACCAGCTGTCGTGAGCCGCCCCGTGCCAGTGTTTTACGCCCGACGGGATATTTATGCAGTCGCCGGGAAGCATCTCTATCGGGTCTTTTCCCCATTCCTGATAGAATCCTCTTCCTCCTACGCAAAGAAGAATCTGTCCGCCGCCTGTCTTCGCGTTGTGGATATGCCAGTTATTGCGGCAGGAAGGCTCGAACGTCACGTTAAAAATTCCGACTTGACTTTTTGAAACGGACGAAATATAACTCTGCCCCGTGAAATACTCTTTAAAACCGTCGTTAGGCTCTCCTATAGGGAAAAATATAGAGTTCTGATACTCGTCTTTTTTAGAGTATTCCGGGGATTTTTCATCCCAGACGTTTTTAGCGAGCCTAAACGCCGCCCACGCTTTAGGCCATCCCGCGTAAAAGCCGGTATGAGTTATAACCGCGGCTATTTCTTTTTTGGCGACGCCGTGTTTTTTCGCGTTTTCAAGGTGATATGTAAGAGAAGAATCCGTAACTCCCGACGACATTAACGCGACGACCGTGATAATACATCTCGTTTTAAGGTCTATATCTTTATTGTTCCAGTTTTCCGAAAATAAAATATCGTCGTTAAAGTGAGCGAAATCGGGCGAAAAATCGCCTAATTCTCTTCGTCCCGCGTCTTGCGTTATTTTTTCCACAAAATTCCCTCCCGATTATTTTACACATATTATACAATATTTGTTAGGCGAGGTCAAGTTTTTAAAAACCGCCTTAAAAAACAAATTAACTATTGCAAAAAGCCCGTCGTTTGGGTTATAATCAACATATACGTTAAAATATATTTTGAAAAGGGGCGAATCTTATGAAAAAATTTGTAGCGGCAGCGTGCGCGTTGTGCCTCGTTTCTTTTGTCGTTTTATTCGCGAACGCCGGATCTGTCGAATTAGGCGACGTGAACGGCGACGGGAAGATTACCGCGAGCGACGCGAGGACTGTTTTAAGGTACTCCGCGAAACTCGAAATACCCGACGAGCGCGCCACGGTTTTATCCGACGCCAATAAGGACGGCTACATTACCGCGAGCGACGCGAGGACTATATTAAGGGTTTCGGCGAAATTGCAAGAATCTCTGGGAGCGGTCGAATTTGAAAGCGAAAACGAAAACGCTTTTCCCCAGGCGACTACTTCGCCGAGCAATAAAAAACGCGACGATTTGGCGACGGGGATCATAGGCTCAAGTTTTTCCGAAGTTATGGAAAAATACGGGAGATTTGAGCGCGACGATACGACCGACGGGACCATATCTTATTCAAACGGCGATATGACGGTAATTTACGATCCCAAAGTTACCAAGACCGAAATAATCACGAAATTGGTTTTAAAGAACGACACATACTGCGTCGAAAGCGTATATATAGGCGAGAGGTATTCGGACGCCGAAAACGCTTTAGAAAGCATAAGGTGGAATTTAGCGACTACGGGAAAGGACGGGGCGTATGTGTTTTCCAACAACAGTATGGAAATCGCCTTAACCGACAAAAATAACGTCGTCGTCGGATTAGAGTACTATATCCCCGAAAAAACAAAACCCGGCGCGGAATCCACAACCGGAGCGGGTTCTCAGACCACGAACCCGGCTACAGAGCCCTCTACGAACGAACCGGGGTTCGGATCCACCACGGAACCCGCCGGCGGAAATTCAACAGATACCCCGACAAATCCATCTGTTGATCCTTCAGGCGAGCATTCGACCAATCCTTCAGAGAATCCGACCGAACCTTCAACTGATCCTTCAGGCGAACATTCAACCGAACCCACTACCGAATCTTCAAGCGTAAATCCAACTGAACCCACTACTAAGCCTTCAGGGGAAAATCCAACCAATCCTTCTGAGAACCCAAACGAGTCCTCTACCGAGTCCTCGGACGAGCATTCAACAGAACCCTCAAGCAAGCCTTCGGATGAAAACCCGACCGAACCTTCAACTGATTCTTCAGGCGAACATTCGACCAATCCTTCAGAGAATCCGACAGAACCGTCAACAGAGCCTTCAGGCGAACATTCAACCGAACCCACTACCGAATCTTCAGGCGTAAATCCAACCGAACCCACTACTAAGCCTTCGGGGGAAAATCCAACCAATCCTTCGGAAAATCCAAACGAGCCTTCAAGCAAACCTTCGGGCGAGAACCCGTCCGAACCCTCGACAAATCGCCCGGTCGAGCCTTCGGGAGAACATTCCACCGATCCTTCAGAAAACCCAACCGAGCCCTCAAGCGAACCTTCGGGCGAGAACCCGTCCGAACCCTCGACAAATCGCCCGGTCGAGCCTTCGGGAGAACATTCCACCGATCCTTCAGAAAACCCAACCGAACCCTCCACCGAGCCTTCGGACGAGCATTCAACAGAACCCTCAAGCAAACCTTCGGGGGGAGATCCGACCGAACCCTCAAGCAAACCTTCAGGGGAAAATACAACCGAACCATCAAGCGAGCCTTCAAGCGAACTCCCGCCCGACCCCTTTACCGAGCCTACGACCGAACCGCCTGTACAAAGGCCGGA